>NZ_BAGX02000054.1 GCF_000320505.1 Methanobrevibacter boviskoreani JH1 | reverse complement strand
CTCGTGTGTTTTTTAATTAAGACATTACACATAGATGTGTGTAATATAACAATCAAACACTAAATCATCTACTGAGCTAGAAATCATTAGATTGATATTATTAT
>NZ_BAGX02000053.1 GCF_000320505.1 Methanobrevibacter boviskoreani JH1 | reverse complement strand
TTTGTGTGTTACATAGATTTACACATTTATTCGGAAATTACTCTCTACTAAACTAATTACTCATTAATGGGCTCGTAGCTCAGTTGGGAGAGCGCTGCCCTTGCAAGGCAGAGGCCCCGGGTTCAAGTCCCGGTGAGTCCATTTCATTAATATTCATATTTATTAATGTTA
>NZ_BAGX02000052.1 GCF_000320505.1 Methanobrevibacter boviskoreani JH1 | reverse complement strand
TTATTTGTGCAGCACCTATAATGAGGATTATATGGTGTGAAGAGATGATTATTTAATTGTTATAAAATGATTTTATATGATTCTGTGCATTAGTAACCCTACTGGCATTAATTAACCAGAATTGTATTGCTGAGATGAGAAATGTTCTATTTTTTGTTTCTTAAATACAATCA
>NZ_BAGX02000051.1 GCF_000320505.1 Methanobrevibacter boviskoreani JH1 | reverse complement strand
GCAAATGATCCTGTGGTATTTGTGGGTAATTTAACTTCATTTACTATTGTTGTTACTAATACTGGTGATTGTAATTTAACTAGGGTATTTGTTTGTGATAATGATTTCAGTAATGGTTTGGTTTATAAATCATTTGAATCTGATTATAATTGGGTGTTTAATCCTGAGAATGGTACTTGGGTATTGGATGATGTTCTTGAACCAAATCAGTCTGTAAATTTAACTGTTGTGTTTATTGCAAATCAGTCTGGTGTATTGGTGAATAATGTTAGTTCTGGATTTGAGGATCAT
>NZ_BAGX02000050.1 GCF_000320505.1 Methanobrevibacter boviskoreani JH1 | reverse complement strand
GGAGCCATAAGTTCACGAACCTCGATAGTGGAAGAATCAACAAAGAGCATACTATCATTTCCAGTTGCATCAGATTTAAGATTTGCATCAATGAGGATAGGGATTTCTGAACCATTCATAGACTCATATGTATTAACTCTATGACCAAGACCAATGTCAATTTTATCGTTATAACGTCTATATGGTGCAGCGAGTTTTTTCAATTGTTTCCCCACATTTGCGGTAGTAACAATGCAATCCACATTACCTCCATTTCCATCAATAATTTTTGTAAGCATGTCATCAATTACATCTTCACT
>NZ_BAGX02000049.1 GCF_000320505.1 Methanobrevibacter boviskoreani JH1 | reverse complement strand
AAAAAAAGAATAAAAAATATAACAATGTTATATAATGATCTGTAAAAAAAGGCTAGCAGCGAAATGAAACTCCCGTAGATATCTCCACAGTACTAAACAAAACGTAACAGACTTTACTTCTGAGATCGAAACGAGATCAGGTGTAGCCCTGTCACTATGACCGCTAAGCCTAAATTTATGAACATGAAAAATGATAAAAATAATATAAAACTCTACAATTTCACCCTAACTGTATACACTTAACCATAACAGTATTGAGAAGATAAAAAACATAAAAATTTTCCATCCAAATACAATAAATAAGCACACAAACTTTCA
>NZ_BAGX02000048.1 GCF_000320505.1 Methanobrevibacter boviskoreani JH1 | reverse complement strand
AATTCAAGAAAAATCTGGTATGAAAAAAGATTAAGATTAATAAATAACCTATTAAATCCAAAAATAACCGAAATAAACTCAAAAGAAAAAAGAATAAACATTATTTTAGATAACGCAAGAATACATCATGCCAAAATTGTTGAAAAAGCCTGTGAAATATTGAACATAAACTTAATTTTTCTAAAACCATATTGCCCGGATTTAAACCCAATCGAAGATGTATGGCGTAAAATTAAATCCAAAGTGTATAAATCAATGTATAAAAATTTAAACGAATTAATTAAAATATTTGAAGATGAATTCTATAAAATAGTTGATTTAACCTCATTCTACACAAATTGGGTCAACGAATATTTAGGTATAAACATTTGGTAAAATACTAT
>NZ_BAGX02000047.1 GCF_000320505.1 Methanobrevibacter boviskoreani JH1 | reverse complement strand
ACATGCATCTAAAAGAAAAAACACATTCCATATCTTTTCCTTCAAACAATACATTCTGGTTAATTAATGCCAGTAGGGTTACTAATGCACAGAATCATATAAAATCATTACAATAACAATTAAATAATCATCCCTTCACACCACATAATCCTCATTATAGGTGCTGCACAAATAATAACATTAATAAATATGAATATTAATGAAAGTGGACTCACCGGGACTTGAACCCGGGGCCTCTGCCTTGCAAGGGCAGCGCTCTCCCAACTGAGCTACGAGCCCATTTATGAGTAAGTAGTTTAGTAGAAGTTTGATCATTATAGAACATCAAGAATTAGAGTAATCTAATCATGTATAAGTCTATAACACACATAGAATTAGTTAATCAATATACTAATA
>NZ_BAGX02000046.1 GCF_000320505.1 Methanobrevibacter boviskoreani JH1 | reverse complement strand
ATTGTTGTCTTCTTTCCTGCAAATCTTTTGAATTTTTTCTATTGACTTCTGTTTGGAATTGTCATTATATAGTTCATTATTGATTTTATTTATCAGATCCATTTCGTTTAATGATTTGGAGGATAAATATTTTTTTATTTTTTCATCAGACAGGTTTTCATTCTTTATTGCTTCCTCGATTAATTGTTTACCTAATTTATTGGTCATGTTTTCAATACGGTAATGACATAATGTAATTACAAATTGAAATGCATTGTTTTTTGTATTTGCTTCCATGTAGGAGTTGCAATTGATTCCTTGAAATCCTGTTACGTTTATTCCAAATTTTACTGGATATTTTACTTGTATATTTTTTTCTCCAGGAGTATATAATATTCTTCTAACATTTGGAACATTTTGGCAAGACGTTTCATCTAAAAAAGCAAAATATTCTGTTTTTATGTCTGTTGTTTTTAGTTTTTTTTAAGATCTT
>NZ_BAGX02000045.1 GCF_000320505.1 Methanobrevibacter boviskoreani JH1 | reverse complement strand
GTTGTTGTCTTCTTTTCTGCAAATCTTTTGAATTTTTTCTATTGACTTCTGTTTGGAATTGTCATTATATAGTTCATTATTGATTTTATTTATCAGATCCATTTCGTTCAATGATTTGGATGATAAATATTTTTTTATTTTTTCATCAGATAAGTTTTCATTGTTTATTGCTTCCTCGATTAATTGTTTACCTAATTTATTGGTCATGTTTTCAATACGGTAATGACATAATGTAATTACAAATTGAAATGCATTGTTTTTTGTATTTGCTTCCATGTAGGAGTTGCAATTGATTCCTTGAAATCCTGTTACATTTATTCCAAATTTTACTGGATATTTTACTTGTATATTTTTTTCTCCAGGAGTATATAATATTCTTCTAACATTTGGAACATTTTGGCAAGACGTTTCATCTAAAAAAGCAAAGTATTCTGTTTTTGTGTCTGTTGTTTTTAGTTTTTTTTAAGATCCT
>NZ_BAGX02000044.1 GCF_000320505.1 Methanobrevibacter boviskoreani JH1 | reverse complement strand
AATGGATGCGGCTAAAACTGTTGATTCATATTATGCTAAGAACAATAAACTTCCAACCACTGTGAAAATAGGATCTTATACCTGTACTATGAGTCAATTCTTATATTATGAGTCTTTGGCTATAGTTTATCTTTCACAGGGTAAGGGAACAAGTACAACATTGAATGTTCTTAATGTTACTGTAAGTGAACCTCAAATCCAACTGGTGATTCATTAAATGGAAGTAAATTAGGTAAAGCGGATTATGTTGATTCTGCTAATAGGACTTATAAGTTCATCTTGAATTATGGTCAAGGTCCTAACTATTCAACTACATCTATTGGTAAGGTTGAATATTCATTATTAGTTGAGACATTTAGTCAAGTATTAACTAAATATTCAAGTAGTAAATCCTTACCTAGTTCAGTTACTATTGGTGTTACAAATAGTTCATCTAACAATTCCAGTAACACAAATTCAAGTTCTAAGACAGTTACTATTGC
>NZ_BAGX02000043.1 GCF_000320505.1 Methanobrevibacter boviskoreani JH1 | reverse complement strand
CTTCCGGATTCTCAGGACGGGTGTTGTATTTAATGAATGGTTTTCCATAGTTTAAATTTAGTTTTTGTCTTGTAATGACCCATACTTGCTTTTCACTATATGTTATACCGTATTTTTCTTTAATTAAGTTTTGTACATCTTTTAAATTATATTTTTCTTCATTTCCAGTTATTATTTCTTTTAATTCTTTTAGTTGTTGATTATTTAAGTAAGATTTCCTTCCACAGTTAGAATAATTTGAAAATAAACCATCAACACCTTTTTCATTATATTGTTTGACCCAACGTTCGCCTGTTTTTCTTGAAATATTAATGTTTTTTGAGGCTTTAACAATACTTTCACCGTTTGCAACCATGTGAATTAACAAAAGACGTCTGTAAACATTGTAATATTCCTTGTACTCTTTCAGCATATCTGCAATTTCTGAAAGTTCCAAATGTTTTTCAATTTTATTATTAAATTTTTCCATGAACATATCTTTATAATTCATTAGGTATAAACTTTTGGTAAAGAACTATAA
>NZ_BAGX02000042.1 GCF_000320505.1 Methanobrevibacter boviskoreani JH1 | reverse complement strand
GGTTATACTCATCTTGATTAAAAATAGCTTGAATTCGGAATGTAGTAGGAAAAATAAAATTATTAAAAAGAAGATTAGATGGATGATATTCATCAGGATTAGGACAAAATCCTTTCACGGCAAGACTATTTTTACTAGTTCTTGCAGAACATTCTTTGTGACTTGTAGAACATAAATGAGTTTTATTATCATAATTTATACAGAACATATAATTCTGTGTTCTTGCAAGAAACAATAACTCCTCTACTCTATCAGAAATAACATCACGGTCTCTTTTGTCATTGTACCAACAATTTATAACAATTGTATCAGAGGTTTTCTGATAGTATACATCTTGAGTAAATAACTTGTTAGGATGATCTGAATCATATTGTGGATGATTTTCATCCAAGGGTAATTTCTCTTGTAATACATAAGGTAAATCTGAAGGTCTTCCCCCTTCAGAGTCAATTGTTATACAAGGGGTTGTGTCTAAAGGAAATTGTCTTATTACAACAGGAACATTTTCCCCAAGATGAGTTTTAACATTATCTTGAAGAATTTTGAGTATTATTTGTTGTATATTCATTTTAAGCCCCTTTTTTGTAATGCTAAATCTAAAGCTTTAGTAGTTGTTTGATTTTGTTCAAGAGCTTCAATTGCACGTAATGGGAAATTATTGGGTGCCATTTTAGAAGTACCATTAATTACATATTGCACATATTCAACATTAGGAGTTTTAATATATTTTACATGAGGATT
>NZ_BAGX02000041.1 GCF_000320505.1 Methanobrevibacter boviskoreani JH1 | reverse complement strand
ATTTTTGAATAAATAAAGCATAAAAAAGAAATATTCTATTAGAATAACTAGAAAATTTATAAAAATAATTATAATAATTTATAAAAAATTAAAAAATATTGTAAATTTTATAAAAAAATAGAAACTTTTATATAGTCCTAATAACTATTCATAATTAAGTAAAAAGAAAATAATAAAAAATAGATATTCCATCAATAAAGAAAGGGTAGTCCTATCCCATATAATCTGTTAAGTATCCAAAATATAAAAAAAGGACTACCCTACCTAATCTTTTTATATAAACTATTTTTAAGGATTTTAATAATTTTCACAGATTTATTAGATATCCATATATACATCTTATCAATCAAATTTTCACGATAATTGGATATTCATATATACTTTTACCAATTAGATAATTAGAATTCAAGAGATAATGAATTTAAATGCACACCCACTGATTATATTAAAAGAAAAAATAATCCCTTTAATTTAAAACAGGTCTTATTTTAATAACATCATATCTAAATCTTTTTTAAAAAATTAAACATTTTATTTTTAAGATTAATTAATAAAAATGAAAGGACAATATCTTAAAAAATCATCTAAATAATCTTAAAAGAATCGGAAAATATGTTTAAAAAACAATCAGAGAAAAAATTTTAAAAAAAAAGCTTAAAAAATAAAAAAAACGGATTTGAAAAAACAATACAATAAAAATTTTAAAAAATCTTAAAAAAAATCACAATAAAAAAAACCATCAAAAAAAAAGACTTCAAACAAATCCAAAACAGACCACAATAAAAAAAAACCATC
>NZ_BAGX02000039.1 GCF_000320505.1 Methanobrevibacter boviskoreani JH1 | reverse complement strand
GGGGCTGTAAAAAATTCAACTGATGATAAACTACTTATTTTTTCTAATTCTAACTAAAAAACAATTTACAGTTGAAATACAACTTCAAAAGTTATAAAATAACATAAAACTAAAAAATAATAAGTTACATTAAAATAAAAGAACAATGAACCAAAATAACAACAGAAAATCATAACACCAAAATAAACAAAACAAAACTCTAATTTAATAAAAACAAACAAAACAAACCCTAAAAATAAAATACTTAATTAATATAAAGTAATATACAAAATAATAAAATAATAAGCGCTATTTCAACTGAAAAATAGCATAAAAAGAGTTAAATAAGAATGTGGGCATATATATTAATATGAAGCAAAATACACCCACAATTAATAATTTAAATGAAGAAATATTTATTTTTTTCGATTCAAAAACACAAAAAAAACACATAAAAATCACAAATGATCTAGACCCTGAAATAGCAATTACCTTCTTAAAACTAACTGAACCCACTAACAAAGCAATAATAGTCAAGAAAAAAGAATATTGCAGTAAATGCGGAGCACCACTAAACAAAAACGGACTAACCAAAATAAAATACGAGAAAAAACACGAAATATATCTACAAAAATACGTTTGCAGCTCGAAAAAATGCAAACACTACGAAACAACAGATATAACAAAATTTAAAGACAAATACTGCAATTATTCAAAGAAAACAAAAGAAAAAGCAATAATATTCAAAACACAAACCTATATACCATATAACAAAGTTGCAAACATCATAAACAAAACAGAAAACCTAAATATAAGCCATCAAACAATCTACAACACATTTAAACAAAAAATCGATGACTGGATACTAAAACACGAAAAACACATTAAAAAACAAATCAAAGAACATGAAATCGAATATAGTGGAATAATCCACTACGACGAACAATATTTGAACATATCAAGACAAACATACCTCAGATTAAGCATAATAGACGCAATAAGCAAAATAACAATTAACACAAAAATAATACACAAAAACAAATTCAACCAAAAAACGTTCGAAAACTTCATCAAAGAATCCACAAAAGAATTTAAACTAAAAGTACTAATAACAGACGGACACCCAATGTATAAAAAATTCTGCAAAGAAAACAACATAATACACCAACAATGTGTATTCCATTTAATACATGAAATACGAAAACCCGCATACAAACAAATAAACAAACTAAAAAGACAAAACAAAACAAACAAAAATAAAATAGAAAAAATAACAACTAAAATCGAAAAATTACAAAGTAAAATCCAAATCAAAAGAGGCAGAATCAAAAAAACAGACAAAAAAAGAATAAAAATAAATGAACAAATAAAAAGCCTAAAAATACAATTAAACATTCTAAAATTTAAAATAAGAGAAAACAAACACAAAATCAAAAAACTAGAAAAATACATGGACAAAATATCATTAATATTCAAATCCAAAAAAATAAAAACAGCAACAAAAAGAATAAACAAATTAAAAGAAGAAATAGACCAAATACCCGAAATAATAGCCAAAAAAATACCAAAAATCACCAAAAACATAGAAAACTACTTAAATCATATGAAAAACAAAAACATACCAAAAACAAACAACACAATAGAACTATTATTCAGAACAACACTACCAAGAAGCAGAAAAAACATATTCCGAACAGTAAACGGAGTAAAAAACGAATTCCAAACCAAAGAAATCATAAGAAACTACAAAACAATAAAACAAATTTAAAAAAAAATTCAAGCCATCAGTTGAATTTTTTACAACCC
>NZ_BAGX02000038.1 GCF_000320505.1 Methanobrevibacter boviskoreani JH1 | reverse complement strand
AATCATCGAAAGACTGACATAGAAAATAAAGCAGTGAACAATTGGAAGCAGCGGACTAAACAACTCGGATAATAAAAAACCTCGAAGCTCACATCCCTACCCCATCAAACGAATCTTCTATTCGCGTCCTAAAGCAATCTATTTTCAGGGAGTACCTCAGGCTTAGATGCTTTCAGCCTTTATTACACAGTGCGTAGCTGCCCAGCAATGCCTTATCAGACAACTGGTCGACCAGAGGCACCGACAACTCGTTCCTCTCGTACTGGAGCCACCTTCCCCTCAGACCACTAACAAATCCATTAGATAGCAACCAACCTGTCTCACGACGGTCTAAACCCAGCTCACGTTCCCCTTTAATGGGTGAACAACCCCACCCTTGGGTGCTGCTGCACACCCAGGATGGAAAGAACCGACATCGAAGTAGCAAGCCGCAGGGTCGATATGGGCTCTTGCCTGCGACCACCCAGTTATCCCCGAGGTAGTTTTTCTGTCATCTCAAGCCCCCATCAAGGAGGACCTTGAGGTTCGCTAGACCCGGCTTTCGCCTCTGAATTTCTTGCTGATCAAAATACAGTCAGGCCAACTTTTGCTCTTACACTCTACGGTGGATCTCTGTCCCACCTGAGTTGACCATAGGGCGGGCTTGATACAATTTCAAGCCCGTGCCGCCCCAGCCGAACTGCCCATCTATCGGTGTCCACACAAAAAGACATGCATGTTAGAAACACAGTCATAAGAAAGTGGTGTCTCAAGAACGAATCAACTAAACCTGGCGACTTAGCATCGAATTCTCCCACTTACACTGCATACCTAAAACCAAGCTTCAACGACAGACTGCAGTAAAACTCTACGGGGTCTTCGCTTCCCAATGGAATTCTCTGGCATGTGCACCAGAATAGCAGGTTCACTAAGTTCTAGCTAGGGACAGTGGGGACCTCGTTCTACCATTCATGCAGGTCGGTACTTGTCCGACAAGGCATTTCGCTACCTTAAGAGGGTTATAGTTACCCCCGCCGTTTATTGGCGCTTCACTACGTTGAACCGCAGCTTCACGTGCCAACACTGGGCAGGTGTCGCCCCCAGTACACACCCTTTCGGGCTAGCTAGGAGCTATGTTTTTATTAAACAGTCGGGCCCCCCTGGTCACTGAGACCAGCTACTCACATAGCTGGCACCCCTTCTCCCAAAGTTACGGGGCTAATATGCCGATTTCCCTTAGCTAAGTTACCTTAACACGCCTTAGTCTACTCAACTAGGGGCACCTGTGACGGATCTCGGTACGAAATAATACTATCCAATACTAATTCCCTTTTCAAGGTCTCCATGAATCAGCCAAACCATCCAAAAACAGACAGCTCATCACAACATCACCTGGTTCTCGCTATTACACCTCTCCCCAGGCTACCGTATACTTAAATAGGACGACAATCCTACAAGGCCTATCTCAAAGAGTCAGAAATTAGTCAAAGCGTCACCGCACGTAAATATTATGTACAGGAATATTAACCTGTTTCCCTTTCGACCAGCTCGACTTACAACTGGCCTTAGGATCGACTAACCCTTGGCTGACGAACATTGCCAAGGAACCCTAGCCCCTCCGGCGGTAATGATTCTCACATTACTTTGCTGCTACTACTACCAGGATCCACATACCTGCAAGGTCCAAAGGAACTCACGTCCCCCCTTCTACCCTCACAGGTCGCCACTCTACACCATTACAGACAAAAAAAATCTGCAGTCCATGGTATCGGTAGTTGGATTAATTCCCGTCCATTTTAGGCGCCTTTGACCTCGATGGGTGATCTGTTACGAACTCGTTAAAGGATGGCTGCTTCTAAGCCCACCTGCCCATTGTCTTGGGCCAAAGACTTCCTTACACTTATCCAACATTTAGGGACCTTAACCACAGTCTAAGTTGTTTCTCTCTTGGGACACAAGTTTACCCCGCATCCCTCAATCCAACCTTCAAAGACGGTAGCGAGTTCGGAGTTTTACAGTGCGCCGAGTAGTTTCCCACCCTAAACGCCCAATCAGTGCTCTACCCCGCTACCTATCTCCAGTCAGTCTGGCCTCAGAGCCATTTCGAGTGGAACCAGCTGTCACCGGCTTTGATTGGCCTTTCACCACTATTCCCAAGTCAAGAGAGTGTTTTGCACGACAACAACTCGCCGGACCTCCATCGCTCGTAAGAGCGACTTCATCCTGCCCAGGAATAGATCAACCGGCTTCGGGTTTTACCGCTGTGACTTCAGGCCCTATTAAGACCCTGCCCCACACACCCACAAAAAGGTGCTACGGACTAAATCGGTTTCCCTCCGACTACGAAGCTAAACTTCTTAGCCTCGCCACAACAGAAAACTCCCTGGCTCGTATTTCAAAACGAACGATATGACATTAGTCCATTCTCCTCATACTACAACGTCACCATTGATTCTTTCAAAGAACTTCATTCCTTCCACGCCACATCTGGCTATCACTATCTGGTTTCAGGTTCTTTTCACCCCCCAAAGGGGTTCTTTTCAGCATTCCCTCACGGTACTCATACGCTATCGGTCTTAAGATGTATTTAGAATTAGGAGTTGATGCCTCCCAAATTCAAACCCGATTTCCAACGGATCCTACTCAAGAACACCACATAAAAACCTTTCCATCACATATCTACGGGGCTATCACCCTCTACGGCGCAACATTCCAAAAAAAAACTTCAACTTAAACAGAAAGGCCCAAGCAGGTCAAAAACACCACATCTCCTGCAATTTACAAAACAGGATTCAGTTTGTCCTAAATCGTTTTCGCTCGCCGTTACTCACGATATCGAAATATTTCTTTCTTCTCCTCCGCTTACTAAGATGTTTCAATTCAGCGGGTTCCCGATTCTACACGAATCAAACACCCAAAAAAAAGATGTTTAGGAAGTCCCATTAGGCAATCTTGGGTTCAAAAGATGTATGCTCCTCGCCCAAGCTTATCGCAGCTTACCACGACCCTCATAGGCAACTTAAGCCAAGCCATCCCCCAGACAGTATAAGTAGCAATATTTTCTAAAATCTAAATAAAGATATCTAGTTGAACATATATAACTAAGTCAAAAAAATCTAACAATAATTAAAAAATAATAGTAAACATACTAA
>NZ_BAGX02000037.1 GCF_000320505.1 Methanobrevibacter boviskoreani JH1 | reverse complement strand
AGTATACACAATCAATTGTTCTAACAATCAATACACCACATCTACTAAACCAACATCACACCTAACACAAAGCATTAGGTACTCACTAAAAAATATATTTTGCCATATGTGGAAAAATAGTTTTCATAGTCATCATGTGATTATACATAGACTTAAACTAACGCCATAATACACATAGCACATACTATACCGAAAGGTTCTAGACTTACAAAAATAAATTGAAAATATTGCATATAATATTTAAAATTAATATTAAATAAAATTAAATAGCTATATAGAAATTTTATTGAAAATATAATATATTTTTTAAAAATAAATCTTTTTAATCATTAAAAAAATAAAATTTAATTAAAAAACTACAAATAATCTTTTAATTATTAAATAAAAAAATAATCATATCCATATCAAATAAAAATAGCTTTATACATAAAATAAATATAAAACATAAATTAAAACTTATTTGTTTTAACTAACAAATTATATAAATCATTATTTAATAAAATAAAGAGTTATTTGTTAAAATTTAAAAAAGATAAAAAAATGTATTACAAAATTATAAAAAAATGATAATAAATATTATTCAAAAAAATCAGAAGAATTAATGAAAAATAGAGCCAATGTTAAAAAAATATTAAAAAAATATTAATTTCATTCAAAAAACATAATATTTTTGAAGATATGGTAATATTTAAAAGTTTTAAGAAAAATTAGGTTTTTTTCAAAAGAATAAATAGCAAACTTTAAATATAAAATAGATACAAAAATGATAAAACCTTTAATTTTAAAATAAATCATAAACCCTTTAATATTTATAGAAAAAAATAGATTAAATTCAATTAAGCCAATTAAAGATTAATAAAATAAAGTTACATTAAAAAAAATCCATAAAAAATAAATTATAAAAACTATAAAATCGTTTTAAATTTAAGTAAAAGAAATTTTATTTGATTTAAATTAATTTATTTTATAAAAAAAATATTTAAAATTAATATTAACTATATTACTATTAAAAAAAGCGATTTATATAAAAAATAGAATAAATCCAAAAAATAAGTGGTTTTAAGGCTAAAATTAAAAAAAGAAAAAAAGAAAGTTTTAAAATGCTAAGGATAATCTTATCTATTAACTTTAACAGTATTAGTCAAACTACTTGATTGGAAGTTTCTAGCATCAACTATTGAAATATTAGTAGAGTAATATTTTGGTGAAAGATTGATCTTCAATTTAGCATAACCATTGGAATCAGTTACTTTATAATAGGTTTTACCACTAATCTTTATTGCAACCTTAACTTGAGAAATAGGTTTATTGTTCCTATCTAAAATTCTCACGTTAAGATAATTTCCTTTTTTAATATTAGTACCAATAAGATTTATTTTAGCAGGCATCTTTTTAACTGTAACTGTACTTGTTATAGTCCGAGCATTATAAGATTTAGAAGGAAGATAAATTTTAAAGGCATATTTTCCTACATTAAGATTAATGTTTAAACTAGCAAATCCATTAGAATCAGTGATTCTATAATATTTCTTACCACTAATTTCAAAAGTAATATTTACATTTGAAGCGGGATTACCATCCTGATCTAATAAACGTACTTGTAATTTTGAACCATCCTTATAATACATTACTAAATTATTAGATACATTTTCAAAGATAATATCTCTTTTATTTACAACAACATTATTTGATGCTGAGATAAATTCAAAATAACCATCATTAACAAATGTATTCACAGTATAATTACCTACATTTAAATTAATAGCCAAACTTGCATAACCGTCATCATCTGTAGTTCTAGTATAATTTTTACCACAGACCTCAAAGACAACACCTAAATTAGATAAGGGATTACCTTCATTATCTAAGAAAGTAGCTCCAAATCTGGAACCATCTTTATATGACATTACAAGATCAGATTCATTAATTGCAACTTTACCTTTTAAAACCATTAGACTAAAATTAACTGGATTTGCATAGTAATTACTATTATTAATATATACAGTTCCAACATAATTACCTGGAGTATTATTAAGATTTAATAAAGCAGTGCCATTTTCATTACTTACAACAATATAATTTGTACCATTAATAGTAAGATATATATTTTCACCAGATACAGGTTTTCCATCCTTATCTGTTAAAGTAATGATTAAACTAGAAGAGTCTTTATAATATTTAACTAAATCAGAAACCTCAAGATTAACTGGATTTACTAATACTTCAATTGTAACATTTACAGGATTATCATAATAGTAATAAGTTGACTGATTATCCAAGTATATTAATGCATTATAACTACCGATTTTATCTGTAATATTTAAAACAGCAATTCCATATTCATTAGTTATAAGAGTATAATGATTAGAACTAATATTAACTAATACTTCCTGACTAGTAACAGGAGTGCCATTCTCATAAGTTAAACTAATTATAAGATTACTATCATCTCCATAATATTTAACAACTGAACTAGCATTTATATTAATTTTAGGCCTAATAGATACAGTAACATTCTTAATACTGGGACTGTAATCAAGATTACCGTTAAATCTAATATTTACAGAATAAATTCCAGGATTTTGATTTAAATCAAAATAAACATAACCATTGGAATCAGTTAACCTGTAATAATTTATATCATCCATGGAAATATCAACATAATTATTTGCAAGTGGCCGATTATTCTCATCTAAAACTTGAATGGCTAATTTTGTACCATCATTATAGTTCATTAGAACATCATTGGCAATGACAGTGGATTTAAGATTTCCAACTGTAAATGCTTTAATACATGCTGTTTGACCTGAATAATAATGGCCGTCTGTAGAACTATCACCACTATTGACATAAGTTGATAAATCAACCCAATTAGAGCCATCAAAACTAAAGTATGAAACATTTTCCTTAAGGTTTACTCTTACAGTAGAATTTTCAATAATAGGAAAGTTAACATTTCCACTTCCAGATAGTTTAATTCTTATTGTAAAATTGTCCCCTTCATGAAGCATTACAGGATTATCTAAGTGAATAGTTGAATATCCTGGAACAGAAACAGTACCTGATTGACTGGAAACTGTTTGATTATTAACTAATACATAAACTTCATAGTTAGTGTCTGCATTTTCAAAGTATGTGGAAAATGCTGCTAATGTATCATTACCTACAGCCTTGAATATATTCTCATACCAGATTGAAGATCTTGAAGTTACAAACCAGTCTGTATAACCACTCATATCATATTGATAGATCTTATTATATCTAGCTGTATCATTTAAGATAAATACATAGGTATCCTGAGTTCCTACTCTGGCAAATGCAGTATCATAATATGAAACATAGAAGTAACCGTCATCTCCCCAGGATTCACCCCAACTATTTTTAACTATCCATGCACCATTACCAGCAGGATGGGAATAATATCCGAAATTACTTGCAGAATAATTGTCATCCCAACCAACAATAGAAACTGCATGGTTAGAGCCTGGAGTACCTGAGTAATAATATGAATTACCAGTTAAATAATAGGAACTATAATACATTGAAGTTGAAACTACACCATAATTTACAATAGCACTTTTAATCTTATCATTATCCAAATAGTTTTCTCTTGCAGGAATAAAGTATACATTTTGAACATGGACTAAACTTGAATTTAATGCTGCAGAAATACCACTGTAATCATCATAAGGATCTAAATCCTCAGATATTGGACCTAACCAACTTACAAGGTATCCGATAGCCATATTATCTATTCCACCATCATTTGGTGTAACTTTAATTCCATAATATATCCATCCATAATCAGAATAATAAGCCATAAGATTTTTCATATTTTCCTCAGAAAAATCATAAGTTTGACCATTAGCTTTAAGAATATTTGATTCTAAAGCAGATAATATTGCAAATGCCCAACAATTTCCACCATAAGCCTGATCTTTAATAGGAGTTACATAACCATAATCCCTTAAATCAAATTTTGATGGTAATGAACCATTTATTGTAGTATTATCCATTACAATTATAGTATAATTCTGATTACCATAATACATAGGAACTTCAGTAATATTATAGATAGTATTGTTTACTAATGCATAATTATCTTCAAATTCATTATTAGAACTAATAAATTCCTTGACTATACATGCATATATTGCGCCACCATAGTAAGTCGCATTATTATTCTTGAATTTTGAATTTTTAATTGATGCAGTAGTATTATCTATAGATATAGCACCACCATTTAATGCAGTATTATAAAAGAATCTACAATTTGTAACATCTATAGGACCATACATATCGTAAATAGCTCCACCATAATATTTAGCAGAGTTATTTGTGAAGTTTGAATTAGAAATATTAAGATTACCTTCAAGTTGACAAATTGTACCAAAAGTTGAGCTACAATTTGTAAAACTAGTTTGATCAATGACAATATTAGAACATGTGGAGTAAATAGCAGCACCAGCATCACCGGTACTTACTACATTATTAAATTGAGAATTGGAAATTTTTAAATTTGAGGCATTTATTGCAATTGCTCCTCCAAAGTTGGAAGAGGAGATATTAATAAATGTTGAATTTACAATCTCAAGATTTCCTAATGTTTGGTAAATAGCTCCACCATATTCTGAGCCTAATGAAAGGAAAGTAGAATTGTATATACCTACATCACCAATGGAATAGATTACCCCACCAAAATTGTTATCACTATAATCTGTAGTATTTGCAAAAAGAACATTATATGCAAAGAATTCACCACGATTATAGAAATTTACATTAGATACAGTTAAATTTACAAGTTTTAAATAATTATCTGATCTAACAGTATTACCTGAAAACTTTAAGATTGTATCCAAAGTAGCTGAACCAACTATTTTTGTAGGAGATGTTAAGTAAAAATTACCTGAAATAACATAATTACCATTTGTAATAATAGCTAAGTTTCCATTAATTCTAGTACTGGTTATTGTTTTATATGGACTGTTAATAGTTCCATCACCAGTATCATCCAAAACATTTGAATCAAAGTATACTGTTTTTGAATATTGACTATCTGAATCGTTATCAGTTACTCCCAAATCATCTGAAATATTTCGAGATTGATCAAGAATATCCTCCGAATTATTAGTAGAACCAGAAACAGAAAGATTAGTCTCAGAATTATCACTAATTTGAGAATCTACAGTAGAATTATCATTAATATCCCCTGCAGAAACTGCTGAAACAGATATAATCATTATTGAAAAAAACAATAATAAAAGATAAATCTTATTTCTTTGAATTTTCATATAAAATCAACTTTTAATTGTATATAATAAAAAATAATATTTTAATTAACTGAATAACTTTGATAAAAATCTTTATACAGAATATAAAAACTAATTAAAAAATTATACAAATTAAATTCTTAAAATATTAATTTCTATATAAATAAATTAAAAAAACATTATATAAATACATATCGATTTTATTTTACGAGAAAGAAATTAAAAATTTAATAATTTAAAAAAACTAGTTAATTATAGTTAGAATCTATTAAAAAAGATTAAATACCTAAAAAAACCCGAAAAAATAAAATTAAATCATTAGTAGAATAAAATATAATAGAAATTAATACATATTCAAATTATCGAATGTTAAAAAATACATAAGTTTAAAACAAATAATTTTCTTAATTCAATAGATTATTGAAATTGAAACCATTAAAATTTAATAATAATACAGTTTTTGGACAATTAATTTTAAAATCAATTTTAAAACCATTTAATATATAAATAGAGAGAATTTTCATATTAAATCAAAAATTTAAGAGAAATACCCTATTTTTACTTTTTAAAATCTTATAACGTTTAAAAAAAATAATAAAGTCAAATAGGAAATCGAATACTTAATCAATAAAAATATTAATTATCATATAATAATATATATTAAAAAAAGGAGTTATCTTATAATCATTAAAGGTGAAAAAATAAATGAATATTATAACGGCAAGAATTCCACTAACTGCTGTTGCGATTATTTGTGGTTTAGTTTCTTTAATATTAACCAGATGGATGATGCCGCATTTAATTAAAAGACTTAAAAAAGCTAATATTGTAGGTAAAGACATACATAAAAGTACGAAACCTTTAGTTGCAGAGATGGGTGGACTTGGAATATTATTTGGTTTTATTTTAGGTATTTTTGTAGGAATTTTATTACATCCGGATTTAACATTTGAATTATCTGTTGTTCTAGTTGTTATACTTCTCGTTGGTATGATCGGAATGGTGGACGATATTCTAGCATTAAAATCTATGGAAAAATTAGTACTGTTATTTTTAGCAGGCCTACCACTTATTTGGATTGCACCTCCAGGAGTTGGAATTTTATATCTCATTGCAATACCTATTATTGTATCTATAGCAAGTAACCTTACAAATATGCTTGCCGGATTAAATGGAATGGAGTCTGGTCTTGGTATTATATCCATGACCTCACTTACAATAGCATGTATAATTCTTGGAAAATACGACGTAACTATCTTAAGTATGAGTTTACTTGGAGCTCTTATAGCATTCTTACACTTCAATAAACCACCTGCAAAAGTATTTCCAGGAGATACTGGAACCCTCATTATTGGTGCAACAATAGCTGCCATTGCATTAATTGGAAGAATAAAACTTGTAGCATTCATTATTATGTTACCAAATATTATTGACGCATGTCTTAAATTTTACAGTGCAGGATTCATGAATAGATCCGAACAAAAACCAACCCAGATAAATGAAAATGAGGAATTGGTAAGACCTAAAAAAGGATTCAAATCATTGATTAGATTAGTTTTAAAACGTCCTATTAAAGAGGAAACTGCTGTTAAAATGATATGGGGTATTGGTATAATATTTGGTATAATCGGAATTTTAGTAGCGATATATATGCCTATAATGACAGGAAACGAATCATTAGAACATATATTAATATTAAAAGATCATTTATATTATATATAAATTATCTTGATTTTTATTTACTAAAATTTAATGATTTATTTTTTTTAAATGAATCAAATATAAACCCTATTTTTAAAATAAAAAGATTAATTTTATTTTTTAATAAATTAAATATAAAATAATTCAATCTATTCTTCTATAAAAAACATAAAAAGATTAAAAAAAACCCTATTTAATCTAAATGAATTAAATATAATAATCCAATCCATTTATTAAAAAAACCTAAATAAAAAGAATATGAAAAAATACTTATTTTTAACAATCAATTTACCATATTATAAAAAAGCTCGAAATTAAACCCATATTACATCCTTAGTTAGAAAACAATAATTATCAGAGTAACAGGTATCATAACTAGGAGCGCTAGTATAATTCAAGGTATTGAATGTATATATTATAGAGCGTCTTATACGTGTATTGATTTTTTGAGATAATCTTGATTTTTCCTCGTTAGTTAAATCAGTATTTGACAATGCAGTTACCTGAATATCTATTTCAGGTCTTTGTAACTGAGGATTGAAACCATTATACGAATAGCTGATATTTACTATTTGAATGTATTTTGTATGAGTTAGTTTTTTATCCGAGTAAACCGTATAATACTCATTATTAGTATAGACAGCCATACCATCAACTAATGCCCCTTCATTAGCTCCACTTTTTGCTGCTTCCATAGCTACATTAATTTCATTCTCATTTATTATAATGGAATAAGTAGAGAATATGACAATCATAGAAATAACTAAAATAAAAACATATTCCACAGATAATTGTCCATATGAATCTGAGAATCTAGGATTTAAGTTTTCTAAATCTAACATAGGTACTGTTTCCCTCTTCAACATTAGTTAAAAGATAAGTAGATCCAGAGTCTAGTCTAAAACTATATGCGGTTGTTCCAGTGAAAGTTTTAATATTTACTGGAATAATTATTGATTCCAGAGAATTGAATTTATCATATAATATTAAATGATTATTATATACCTGTACAGTGTAAGGATATCCCTGAACATCCCCCTTTAAACTTATTTTCCTTGAATAACCTACCTTATTTAAACTTACAGAATTAATAGAATCCGATAAAGAATCCAATATCAAACGTTCCTCAAGATTCTGCTCTTCAGAATTAATATTTCCCAAATTCGAATATGCAAATGACAATAAAACTGCAGTAATAAGTATTAAAACTGCATATGAAAATAGAAAATCAATAGAAATTACGCCAATATTATCTGAAAACAATCTAAATTTCATAAATATTAGTAATTGAATATAATATAAATCTTTTTTAAAATCTGATTTAAAAATTTTACAAGATTTAAAACAGTTCACTGAAAATAAATAACTGATTAAAGAAAAAGAAATAAATTCAAGTTAAATAAAAATTTAAACTAAAATATTTTTACAATGAAAAAAAATAGAAAGATAAAATCTTTAAAAGAATTTTACAAGACTTCTTTAACTTTATCCCATAAAATTTCAATTAATATATCATCGGAACCGATTGGGTCTGGATATAATATTTCCCCATCAAATTCGACCTTCTCATCACCATGACCATGACTGTGAGAATGTGAATGTGAATGACTGTGACCTTCACCATCATGATGGTGATGGTGGTGATGTTCTGATTCGTCACCATCAATTAAGGACAATATTGTAGGAATATCCCTTGTTGTGTGAACACCTGGAGCAATAAAAACCGGAACAACTACAAGCCTGTCAATATCATTATTTTTAGTTAAATTATTAATGGAACTAGGAATATTCGGTTCTACAAGCTCCATGAAACCAAAATCACAAGGATATTCTGTTTGTTCTTTAAATTGATTAAATAAATTTGATATAAATTCATAATTATAATTTAATCTACTACCATGAGAGACAAGTAAAACACCTGTTTTTGAATCATCATCTAACTTTGACTCTTTAAGTCCACTAGAAATACGATTGTTTATAATCTTCAATAACTTAGGATTAGGTCCAATTGCATCAAGCAATTCTAAATCTCCATCAAAGTCAATATCTTCAAGTCCATAAAGATAATGTCCTTTAGGATAATTACCATCAGGTTGTCTAGGATCTACCTCTTTAGGATTTAAACCTAAAATTGTTGGAATATCAATATTAGTATGAATTCCATTAGCTAAAAATACAGGAATAGCTATTATACGTTTAAGACCAGGATTACGTTCTTTTAAATTACTTACTGCCTCTTTTAATGTAGGATGTGAAACCTTCATATACCCTACCTCTGCATCTAATTTAGATAGAGATTTGAATTTCTCACAAATTTCATTAAAAACTTCTTCCCCATAAGGGAGACTACTTCCATGACTTATTAATAAAACAGCAACATTACTTTCATCACTCATAATACCACAAAAATCTTTAATCATCCATATTACACTTTATTCCAATTAAAAAAAACCGAGGTTAATTCTTAAACATCCAAGGAATAATAGAACATCTTATCTATTCCAGAGCAATTGAAAAAAAATTAATATGAAATGAAAAGTAATAAAATTATAATAAAAATTATTAAATAATATAATTATACTATTAAATTAGATTATAATAGTTAATAAAGTTTATTATATTATTTTAGATATAGAAACCTAAAAGTATTACTAAAACTAAAAAAATAAGGGAAAAAATAATAAAAAAATGAAAATTAAAAAGAATTTTAATCAAAAAAGCTTTATAAAAATTAAAAAAATTAGGTATAAAAAAAATAATCATAAGGAAAATAAGTAAAAATAAGGAAGTAAATTTAAAACATAAAGTCATGAGAAAATCAAAGAAAAATAGATAATTGAAAGATAAAATTATAGCCATATAATAATTAATAACTTAAAATAAAAAGGACAAACAAACATTTAGAAAAAAAATAGAGATAAAATAGAATATTAAAGGATAATGCTTAAAAATTATAAAGCATCTTCAATTCTATCATTAATAATATCTAAGATTCTCTCATCAAATCCTAACGGATCTGTTAAAACAATTTCACCATCAAAATCTACCTTTTCTATATCATGGTGGTGATGGTGATGATGCTCATCCTCATCAGAATGATGGTGATGGTGATGTTCATCCCCCTCATCAGAATCATTTAAACCTAATATTTTTGGAATATCCCTCTTAGTATGTACTCCATTTGCAACAAAAACAGGAACAACAATTATCTTATCCAAATCCCCTTTTGCTTTTAAATTTTCAAATGCCTCAGGAATACTTGGTTTTCTAATCTCCATAAATCCAACTTCAACATTAGCATCAGGATTGTTTTTTAAATAAAAATCTTTATAGTTGTTTATAACTCTTTCCCCATCATCCAATCTACTTCCATGAGAAAGAAGTAAGATTCCAGTTTTATTATCACTCATTATATCACTTATGAATTTATTGTTTCTATATAGTTAACTAATATTCTCAAAATCAGATAAACTAAATAAAAAATTTATTAATTATTTAATCAATTGAATTTTAATAGGTTTATATTATTCTTTAATCTTTATTAAATTTTTCCTTAATTAAATTTAATTTAAATAAAGAATATGTAAAATAAAAAAATATTAAAAGCCATTAAAAAGTAACATCAATCTAAAATTAGAATAATAAAAGACAATACAAATCAAAACCACAAAAACAAATATTAACTAGTCCAAATTAGAATAATAAAAAATAATACAAATTAAAATCAGATAACAAGAATTATTAATGAATAAAATTAAAAAAATAATAAAAATAATGATTCTTATAAAAATAGATTATAATCAAATAAATTAAAACAATAAAACTCTTAAAATATTAAAAAATATGGAAATTTGGAAAATAGAGATAAAAAAATGAATTTAATAAATAAATAACTATTTTGATTTACTAAACTCCCTAGATATTCCATTATTATTAATTAATGAGAAATCTTTATCTGCAATTTTATAGTTTAATAATAAAGATGAATTAATAACAACAATTACAGAACCGATATTGTGAATTAAAGCACCTGCAACAGGACCTATTAATCCGAACATTGCTAGAAACATAGCTGTGAAGTTAATGGCTAATGATAAAAAGATGTTAACATTGATCTTCTCCATTGTTTTTTTAGAAACATCGAAAAGATGTGGAATATATCTGATATCATCACTTACAAAAGTAATATCAGATGCCTCAATGGTTATATCACTACCAACACCACCCATTGCAATACCAACATCTGCCTTTTTAAGTGCAGGTCCATCATTAATACCGTCACCTACCATTGCAATCATTTTATTAGACTTTTGATAGGAAGTAATTGTGTTGATCTTATCCTCAGGCATGCAGTTTGCCTTAAAGTCATGAAGATCAAGTTGGGATGCAATATAGTTTGCAGTTTTTTCATTGTCTCCTGTAAGCATTAATGAGTTAATGTTTTCTCCATTTAACTGGGATATAACAATCTTGGAATCCTCCCTTAAAACATCCAATAAAACAATGGAGCCTAGAAACCGATTTTCACTTGATGCATATATGATAGTTGAGCCATTTTCCTCAAACTTACTTATTTGACTGTTTTCAGAAACAGAAACATGATTTGAAATAAATTCTTTTTTACCAACAAATATTTCCACATCCTCATTGTCCTTATCAATTCTAGCTTCAACACCTTCACTTAAAACCATTTTAAAGTCTTTAGTTTTTAAATAATCTTTGTTAAAATCCTCTTCGAATTTATTGATTATTGCTTTTGCAAGTGGATGCTCTGAGTTTTTCTCAACAGATGCCACCAACTGAATAAATTCCTCCTGTGAGATATCATCTTCAGGTATAATATTAACAACCTTAGGCTTTCCATAGGTTAGGGTTCCTGTTTTATCAAATGCAATATCTTTAACCTTTGATAATTTTTCAATCGTTTCACCATTTCTTACAAGAATACCAAACTTCGTAAGATTTCCGCTTGCACCTACAATTGCAGTTGGGGTTGCAAGAACCAGACCACATGGACAGAATACAACAAGTATTGTTACAGCACGAATAACCTCACCTGTTATAAACCAGGTGGAAATAGCCAATACAAATGCAATTACCACAATCCAGGTAGCCCATTTATCGGCCTGTCTTACAACATGGGCATTTTCAGGTTTAGCCTCTTCAATAAGATTAATAAGTTTTTGAATAGAACTGTCCTTTCCTTCCTTGGTAGCCTCCATATAAAAACTACCATAGGTATTTATTGTTCCACTATAAACCGGAGAATTAACCTTTTTATCCTTTGCAATACTTTCACCAGTTAATGCAGATTCATCTACAGAACTGTGACCTTCAATGATCCTTCCGTCTACAGGTATCTGTTCACCAGGTAACACCTTAATTATATCTTTGACTTTAACCACTTCAGTATCTGTAAGTACTTCCCTCTCAGTGGTTTTAGAATAATCCAATATAATTCTGGCATTCAAGGGATTCAAATCGTATATCTCTTCAATTCCCTTTTCTGTTTTATTGACAGTATACTCTTCTAAAAATCCGCCGATAGCCATAATTACAGAAATTACCCCTGCAGCAAATACTTCACCAATAAGTATTGAAGAGATTATACCCATTGATACAAGAACATCTGCCTTAATATCATGATCTATAATTAATCCCAAGATTGCATCTTTTATTATAGGCAATCCGCACAGTAATATTGCAATCCAAGATAGATTTATAAAATAAAAATTAAATTCAAAATAACCTAATATTAATGATAAAATTGAAATAACGATGAATAACCCATTTCTTTTATATTCATCTATTATTAATTCTTTAAGTTCCATTTTAATCACTGCAAACATTAATACATCTAAGATTAACCAGCATATTTAGATTCAAGTAAATTTTATAAAAACATAAATTTATTAAAGTAAAATTTAATTAAAATAAATTAAACTTAATATATTGGCCCAAATTAGATATAAAATTTTAAAATATTATTAAATCAAAAATTATTAAAATTAAAGTGTTTTTAATTAAAATCAAAAACAATTAATCCTACAAATTTAATTAAATCATATAATAATAGTTTAATCTAATATATAAAGTTTATTTGAATTATGATGAAAATTATTAAAGTTAAATTGATAAAATAATGGAAAAATAACATGGATGATTTAATTAATAAAAATAGAAACATGAATTAAACATTTTAAAAACAAAGCAGAGTTATAGATTAAAAGAAAAAATTGAAGATAAAAATGGAAAAAAATAAAATTAAAGAATAATAAGAGTAATACTCCTATAAAAAAAGTATTTAATAAAAAAAATAATTAAAAAGGGAAAATATTAATGTCTGAATTCATGTTTGAAGTTTTTATCATATAATTTAGAAGGATTAAAATCAGTATCTCCTAAAGCATCACCAACAATTATCATAGCGGTTTTCGTAATATTTGCATCTTTAACTTTAGATACTATATCCTTAAGGGTACCTCTGATAATTTCCTGATCTGGCCAAGTTGCCTTTTTAACAACTGCAATTGGGGTATCCTCCTCATAACCAACTAATAATTCCTCAACCACTTTATCAATCATTCCCACTCCTAAAAAGATACACATTGTAGCATGATGTTTTGATAGGCTAGCTAAACTTTCACCTTTCGGTTTAGGTGTTCTACCCTCAGGACGGGTAATAATGACAGTTTGAGAAATTTCAGGTAATGTTAACTCTGCCTCAAGTGCTGCCGCACTACCAAATACAGAGCTTACACCAGGAATAATCTCATAGTCAATGTCCAATTTTTTGAGTTCCCTGATTTGTTCTGCAATAGCACCGTAAATTGATGGATCACCAGTGTGAACTCTTGCAACTAATTTACCTTCACCACATGCATTTTTAATAGCTTCGGTAGTTTCATTTAAATCCATAGATGCGCTATTATAAATTTTGGCATTGTTTTCATTATATTCCAAGATTTTAGGATTAACAAGTGAACCTGCATAAATGATTACATCTGCCTTTTTTATAATTTTATATCCCTTAAGTGTTAAAAGTTCTACATCACCAGGACCTGCTCCTATAAAAACAACTTTACCATCCATAATTATCACATTAAATTTTTAGTATTTAATTTAATCAAACATATATTCGTTTATATCAATTTAAAAATTATCCATAAAATTCATTAAAGTTTAAGAGAATAATAATAATAATAATAATAATAATAATAATAATAATAATAATAATAATTTTAATCTTTAAATATTAAAATAGATTTAATCTGTATGTTGGATTAGAACTATTGTAGCACCATTAGGATCTTTACACATAGCCAAATATCCTACACTAATTTTAGTGGGACCTAAGAAGAATTCCACACCTTTAGATTTTAAATCTTCTATTTCTTTATTAATGTCCCCAACTTCCATACCTACAGAAAACAGTCCTGCCTCATCACCATTATCTATAAGCTCAATCATGGTTTCTCCCTCTGATTCCATTAATGTGATTTTATTATCATTTGGAAGATTAAAAACCTGATGAACATTGAATCCAAGAAGTTTATAGAATTCCACAGATTTATCCATATCATCTACAATTATAGTACTGTATCTAATTTTCATATTACCACCTCTTTAAATAGTTTAGTTAATATTGGAACGTCTTTCCGCATCATCGAAATCAGTTTCATAGATATGAGCACTAATACTGTGAATTGTAACAGAACCGATATCTGCTCCCACCTCATCTGCAACATACTGTGTAAGATAGCTAAGACCTACAGCATTTGCAAACCATGCACCATAAATATCATGGGATCTCCAAACACCAGTAGTATATAACTTATCATCCCTAATTTTAAAATCCACTAGAATTAAACATGGCACCTCATCATGAACTGTATCTAAATGAGGATCCCAAGTAACAGATGTAGCTCTACGTGATTCCCTGCAGTTTTTTAATCTGTCTATAGCAACCTGAATCTGATCTATACCTGTAAATCCTTCATCATCTTTCTCATCAGATAGATACTCCTCATGATTTCTAAGACGACTACCATAAGTATATACAAAACCAGGATTTTCACGACTTAAAAATTGATTTGCATAGGTTTTAATCCTATCCCCTGCCCAGAAATAACCTTCAGGAAATCGGATATTTTCAATTGAAGTATATTCTTTACCTAAACCAAAAAATCCTCCACTTTGAATACCTAAAGGATTTCTAATACGTGTTACAACATTTAACAATTCTTTGGTTTTACTTCCACGTTCATCATTAACAAAATGACCATTAGTATAAACCAGATTAACTAAATCTTCCCAGCAATCTGCTATCTCTTTATTGTCAACTTTATAAACCATAATATCCTAATCCCAATTTTAATAGTAATTTTAAAAAAAATGTCTTAATTATTATAGTATTTATTAAATCTTTTAAAAATAAGTTGTTATTTAAAAATTTATAAAAAAAATAGTTTAAAATGAATTATATTCCACAATAGGGACCTCCATTTATATAAAATCCAAGTCTTGATAGGAAATGTTCATAACCATTATAATCAAGTTCTTCAACATCTAAAAGATTATACAAACGGATATATTCCTTTTCAAGTAACTCATTGAATATTTCAAAGTCATAATCCTCAAGTAAATCTTCAACATCTGAGGGATAAACTTTAAAAATAATATCTGCATGCGATTTATCTAAAGAAACGTCAGTTAATCCATTAACTAAGGAAACATCAATATTATTTACACCTTTCGTTAAAAGAATCATAGAATCATCAAATCCTTCCAATAGAAATCCTATTCTTCCCCCTTCAATAATCCCATTAAACATGTGGAAAGATTTATCTACCCAATTTTGCCATTCATCTATATTAAAATAATCATCCATATTATCACAGATCTATTAAACTTACCTAAATATTATTATAATAGTTATTTATAAAAGTTCTTAAAAAAAACACCATTTTAAAGAATATATTATTTAACTATAAAAAATTTAAAGGAAAAAAACAAAATTATTTTTTAACATCAGATCTTGCAAGTGATGCAAAAATAGCAAAGATGCTTAATATAAAGGATATTGCAAATACAAATTTAAGACTCGTTATCAATGCAGGATATTTATCAGGCAATATCTGATTAGAACCTATGAATAATGAAAAGGCAAGTAAACATATTGCCATTCCAGATGTTTGACCAACAAGTCTCATTGTACTAACTGATGCAGATGCAACACTGTAGAATTTCCTTTCAACAGAAGACATAATAGCTGTTGTATTTGGTGCTGAGAATATACCTATACCAATACCTAGAATAGCCAAGGTTATAATGATATAAATAAGACTTGAATTAGCGTCAATTAAAGCAAGCATTATAGTTGAAAGTGAAATAATACACATACCTAAAGAGGATATTTTACCGGGATCATATTTATCAGATAGCCTACCAGATATTGGTGATATTATTAACATTAAAACCGTTTGAACACACATTATTAAACCTGCATTAGATGACGTATAACCTTTAATATATTGCAAATACAGGCTCAATAGAAATGTAACAGAATACATACTTGCAAAACTAATTAGTGTTGCCAGATTTGAAAATGCAAAACGCCTGTTATTAAAGAATAGTTTCATCTCCAGAATAGGATTATCAACCCTTAACTCAAGATAAATAAATACTAAAAGTAAAATTATACCTAAAACTAACAGTATTAATCCAATTGGTTCTGAAATGTTTGAAAATCCTAAAAGAATCAAAGCAAGCATTAACATATATAAAATTGAACCTTTATAATCAATAGAATCTTCTGTTGTCTCAGCCCACTCATAATCCTTAAGTTCAGTTATAACTAATAGCAGGGAAATTAAACCTACAACTACTGCAAATATAAAAATACTTCTCCAACCGAGAAAATGATTTAAGAACCCGCCTATCACAGGACCACATATGAGTCCAAGATAAACTGCAGAAACATTGATTCCTATTGCTTTACCCCTTTCATTTTTAGGAAACGCGGAAACAATCATAGCAAGAGAAGTAACAAATAACATAGAAGCCCCAAATCCTTGAATGCATCTAAATAGCAATATCAGATTTACAGAATTTGAAAATGCAGCTGCCAATGATGATAAAACAAATATAATCATACCATATTTAAAAATCTTTTTCATACCATAAATATCAGCTACCTTTGCAAATGGAACTGCAAACATGGCAGAAGTTAATAAAAAACTAGTTGTAATCCAACTTAAATTAATTGCATCGACTGATAAATCCTGAGCAATAGTTGGAAGAGCTATATTTACAGATGAAGTCATAAAAGGTACTAAAAAAGAAGCAAATGTAGCTGTAATAAGTACAATATTTTTATTAACCCTACTATTTTTCTCGCTCATTTAAACACCTAATAATAATATATTTAGCAAATATTATAATACTTTTGTAATACTTTTAAAAAAGAATAATAAAATCCAAAAGAGTTTTATCTATTAAAAAGGTTAAAAAATAATAAAAAGAAAAGATAATCAAAACAAAATAAAATAAGATAAAAACAAGTACAAAATAAAGAAAGATTTAAAAAATAAATAGTCTAAAAATCAATAGTATTATAAAAACGAATTTAAAATCATCAAATCGTAGACTAAAAATCAGTATTAATATAAAATGAATTAATTGTCAAACTCATTATTTAAATTACACATAAGCTCTAGTTTCCTAAATGCATTATCATGGGACAATTTACCAAGTCCACAATCAGGATCAAAGATTAAATTATCTTCCCCGAAAACATCTACAGCCTTGTGCATTAATTCACGGGTTCTATATTTATCATCAACCTGATCTATTGCAGAGTCTACACAGCCAAAACCAATGATTTTATCCTTAAATTTAGACTTATTATGTTTTATTGTAACAAAATTATCATGATTTCCTGCAAACTCAAAATCAAGCATATCAACGTTAAACTTCGCCAAATATTTATATGTGTCCTTAACACTACCACAGGAATGAACTGCAATTGGAATTTTAACTCCCTCTGTCATCATATCAATGGCCTCTTTGGCAACATCCAAATCCGCAATACCTGTGGACAAGATTGGTTCATCAATCTGGATATAAACTGCAGGGGTTTTCTTTTCAATAGCAAGTAACTCTTTATTAAAAGCCTTAGCATAATCTAAAACTGCATCATTTTTATTCTTATAGAATGACTCAATCATTGATGAGTAAACCATTGTTGACGGACCAGTTACAACTCCTTTAACAGCCTTATTTTTAAACTCTTCATCAGGAATGTTATGTAATCTCTTATACTCCCAAATCGCATCGCAGGCTGTGTTAATATCATTGATTGTAATATCTGTATGAGGAGGCAAGATTTTAGATTTAATTACAGTTGTCTTACCGTCAATCTTCATTCCAGGCATATATCTAGAGAAATAGTTAATCATATTCATCTCTCTTACACCACCATCTGCAACAATATCCACCCCTGCTTTAAGTTCATCAAATACTATATCCCTAATAGTTTTTTTATAAGGATCATATTGGCCAAGAATATTTTTTATCTTCTCAGAAAATGTTGATGGACTGTATAATTTATGTGGAAAGCTTCCAACAACAGTAGTTAGCATAATTCACCTCATTTATAAAGTTTTACAGTTATTACTTAATGAATTGATATCTTTTATACTTTAAATCTTTTCTAAAATACGATTATCAAACTAATTGGAAATAAAATTCTAATTAATGTTTGTAATCAATATTCTTCATTAAAATATCGTTAATTTCCTCATCTGAAACAGGAAGTTCAATAGCTGAAGTTCCATTACATGGTTTTGTATATGTTATACAAACTGTTTTTTTATCTGGATTAATTCCAACTGGTATTGGTGGAACTCCAATAATTCTAATACCTAAAACTTTATCTCCAGGATTTATATGGACAATTTCTTTTGAGTTATCTTCTACAGCTTTAGCACAATCTTTAAATCCAGATTGTGAAAGTAATATTTTATAATCTTCAGATTGTTGAAGATATGTATCTAAACAGAATGACATTTAACAACACCCCTTTTTTTAATTATCTTGTTTTAAATTTTTTAATGCTTTATTTAAGTTAACCTTAATAGGATTTGGATTATGATATGCTATACATGATACAACTTCCGCATCGGTATTCTCTGATACCATCTGAGTGTAATCTTCCACTAAAGATGCATCTCTTTGGAATACAAGAGCAATTGCTTTTTTATAATTCATGACAGAACAATATGTAATAAAGTAAGTTGCAGCAGAGTCCTTATGTACAAAACCTAATACTAAATCAAAGTCTTTCTCGCCTGCATCCTCTAAAAACCTATCAATGTTTACATTCTTGTGAGGATAACAGTTTTTAGGATCAGATACCTTTAAAAGTTTTGCAGCTGCAGGATTTGAAGAAACAGTTACTTCATATCCCATATCACTTAACTGACTAATTGCATAGATTGCCATAGGTGTTTGTGAAGGAACCTCAGGACAACCTAATAATAATAATGCTTTCATATTTAAACATCCCTTAAAATTTGATTATATTATTATTAATAATATATTTATACTATTTAAATTTTGATTTTTATTAAGTATAAAGATTTTTATAAAACAGATATTAATTTATTAAAAACTAAAAATAATCAAAAAACCCTAAAAAAAGCCAAAACAATCCAGAAACTAAAAAAAACATAAAAATTTATAATAGAACAAATATTAATTTATTAAAAACTAAAAATAATCAAAAAACCCTAAAAAAAGCCAAAATAAGATAAAAACTAAAAAAATATAAAAAAATTAAAATTAAGACATTAAATGATTAATGTCTTTTAACAGTTACAGTATGTCCTAAAACCAATGCCGCCAATACTAAAAATGCCAGCAATGCTAATCCATTAATAGACCTGTTAAATATGAAACAACCAACTAAAGCTTGAGAGATAAATGCGGAAAGACAACCAATTAAAAGTACTTCTCTTCCCAAATATTTCTTATTACTTTTCTCCCTTTTTTCTCTATAGATTGTTAATATTTTAAGTCCTAAAATTGTAACTATTAATACAAATGCTATAAGGCCAATTAAACCTAAATATCCGAAATCAAATGCATATCCAAAAATACCACTTAACATGTAATCGATAGTATCTTTCTGATTTACAAGTGTTCCAAAGAACATTGGGAATGGTAAACCAAAGAAGAGGATAAATTGCATTGGTAAAGATATATAACCCTCTGCAAATCCTGTTGCAGTTGAATTACTCCAATATGAGGCATTAGTATTATGTCCTATTAATTCTGTACTACTGAGTACAGTTTGTAAACTACTACCAGAATAAGTTTCAATCCTTGCAATCCTTAGTAAAGGTGAGAAAATAGGCATGTTTAAAACCATGGATAATAATTGAAGTGATCCAAATGCAACAATGACAACACCTATAACCAATAGAATTCTTTTTAAGGTAAATACTGATTTTTGTCTGAAAGATTTTGATATAATAGTATAACCTATAAATAAACCTACAATCCAAAGTATAAGGAAAGATCTGTGCATCATTCCTCCAAATAGGGTTATTCCAACAATTATTCCATAGACTAACTTTTTAAGACCTTTAACATTTACGCCCGACTCTTCCATTACCTTCATCGATGCTAATGCTGTAATTACACATGCAAGAGCAATTGGACCAAATGGGTGAGTAAACTCATTCTGCCCAAATGATAGAAACAGCATAAATAAATCTGCAGCAAAAAGTAACATGAATGCTCCAGATAAGAATAAAGATAAAAATGTAACTACACTAAGTGATAAAGGAACTAAATTAATAATAAATATCATTGAAGCAATTAAAATCAATGCTACCTCAACAATAAGTTGTAAATGATTTTGCGCAATTAATAACATCATATTTTATCACAGTAGAATAATTTTTTAAATATATAATTATTAATAAAAAAATTAATAACTCAAAAATAAAATCAATTAAATAAATATAGATTATTAAAAAGTCTCGAAACGAATAAATAATCAATAATCCTTTTATTTTAAAGATTTATTAAAATAATATTTTATAAGATAATTAAAGAATTGATTTTAATAATTATTTATAAAATATTATCATAGTATTATAAAATTTTTATACAATAAATCTATGTTTTAATAATTATTAAAAGTATTGATTTTTCAATAAAAAAAAGTTATTTTTAAAAGAATAATTATTTTTTGAAAAATTAAGATTGAAAAGGGATTAGTTAAAATAAAATTAAAAAATAATTTTATTTGAAACCACTTCCTATTTTTAAAATTGGAATCTTACTCATAAGATAAATAATAAACCAACTAATCAGGAATATTACTAGGAAAGTAATTGGTATCCAAAGATATGCCTTACCAACAGTAAATTGGTAGAACAAATGTCCTTTTTCAAATAAATATTTGATTATCACATAATGAACAAAATAAATACCAAAACTACATCCACTTATATTTCTAACAATTGGAATTAATCTACTATTACTTAATGAATTAAGTTTACTGCTAATTAAAGTCAAATCAAAGTATTTGAAGAAAATAAATACTCCAATAGATTCTATTATTAAATGATAATTTAATAAGAATGTAGCATCTGGAAATTTAAAACCATGATTACTTGTATGCAAATAGAATAATTCTAAAACATAACCAATTGCAATTAAAATTATACTTATTAAAACCAATTTTTTATTAGAAATATTAAATTTTTTATTATTTAAGTAATAACCAATTACAAAATAGAATAAAGGAGTCTTAAGAAAAGGCAAATTTATAAAAATTATTTTAAATTGACTTACATTTAAATCTACAAATTTATCTAATGAAGTTAACACTGTACATAATAAAAGTAGGACTAATAAATATTTTAAACCTTTATCCTTTTCAATTTTTAAATATCCATTTACAATAGGAATTAATAAATATCCACCTAATAAACAATATATAAACCAAAAATGAGTAGTAATTGAAGCTTTAACTAATAATATATCTAAAAAATAATTTAAGCTAAAGGTACCATTAAAAAGTAAAATTCCAACTAAAAAATAAACGATTACCCAAAAAATATAAGGTTTTAAAATACGATTAAATCTTCTACCTATAAAATTCTCATTTGATTTACCTATAAGTAATGCACCACTTACCATGAAAAATAAAGGAATACCTACTCTTATAAATGCATTTATTAAAGCAGAAATATCAAAATTAGCAACATTTACATTAAAACGTGTACTTACATGCATAAGAACAACACATACAATTGCTAAAACTCTTAGCGAATCCAAATATAAAATTCTCTTTTTAGAATTGTTGACAATATTCAAAAAAACCCCCCCAACATATGTAATAAAAAAATTTATTATAAAATTAATAATTATAATTATTTTTTAGCTAATCATTAATATATTTTTTCAAATTAAAAAATAAGAGTTAAAAACTTAAAAATGTGCAAAATAGATATTTTAAATCTAAAAAATATAAAAAGAAAAGTAATTTTAAAATCTATAATAAAAATTATAAACATTTTAATGTAAATATCTAAAAAAAGTCTATGAAAACTAAAACATTAAAATTCAACTAAAAAACAATCAAAAAGTAAGGGGAATTATAGATTTTTCAAAAATATATTATAATACCTAAAATTATTTTAAGTATTTTTTTAATAAAAAATTTAATCGACAATTCTCAAATTAAAAAAAATAATCAATTGAATACCAATAAAAATAGATTGAATAAATCTAATTAAAATATTAATTAGATTTTGCAAGTTCATAGATATTGTCAATAATGATTTTAAATAGATCATCATGATTGATCTGTATCTTTTCATGAGGATTATTAAGGAAGCTTAATGCATGAGATATTACATCCCTTGTTTCAATAGATCTATACATTAAACCGTTATCAATATAATATTGATCTACAGATAAGGTTTTACCAGGATAACATGAAATTACTGGAGTTTGTAGAATAGCTGCTTCCCTGTTCATAGTTCCACCAGCTCCAATTACAAGATCGCTTCTTTTGATTATACTTGAGGTATCTACAGGTGGTTCAAGTATAGTAACATTCTCCATATCCTCAAATATATCTGCTTGTTTTGCAAATCTTGGGAGAATTAGAATATTTGCATATTCATTAAGTTCTTCTACAATAGGTGTTAGAACAGATTTGTTACAGTCAGCATCGAGATATGATGCAAGTGAAGGTTCTGGACGCATAAAAATGGTTTTATCAAATGGCAAATCAAGGTTTAAATCTTCAAAGATATTTTCATTATATTTGAAATTTTTAAAATGCATTAATTCACTCGTACCGTTATAGCGAATAATGGTATTTGGGTCTGCACCATATTCCATTAATTTCCACATGTCAATAACTTTAGGTGATATAATCTTGTTACATAATGGAAGTGTTAATTTATTTGCTGCTGTAGCATGTTCATTATCCAACACATATAAACTTGGAATTCCAAGACCATAAGCAATTCTTGGAAGTTCGATTGAATGCTTGCTAATTGCAACGTCAATATTTTCGCCTGCAACAACATCTATCATCTCATCAATCCTGTCAGTTGATGTTTTAAGTTTTTCATATAATGAAACACCATGGTGACCAATTGAGATATAATCTAAATTATACATGTCCATTAGTTTATGGATATCCCCAAAATCCCTTGTAGTTACAATTACATCCTCACCTTCACTTTTAAGATAATTGATTACATCTTTAAAGAACCTTACATGAGGTGCATTTGTAATATCAATCCAAAATTTCATAATATCAACCTTATATTATTGGATTATAATTTGTAGTAACATATTAAAACAATTTATGATTTAAATTTGATTAATAAAAATTGTATAAATTTTTAAAGACTTATTAATAAAAAGTAAAAAGAATAATTTAATTATCCGAAGGTGAGAAATTATGAAGAAAGTTAAAATAACAGTGCTAAAAACTACATTACAGAAAGATTTAGCTGATGAGTAGGGTATTGAGAATTTTACAACCTGCCCTATGTTAGATGAAGGTGATGTCTTCTACGGTGACTACGCTAAGCCAGAAGGTTTCTGTGATGAGGCTTGGAAAGCAATATATCAATATGTATTTGCACTTTCACATGGTGCAGGTGAGGATTTATTCTATTATGATGATTGGATAAGAAAACCAGGTGTTGCCATTGTCTGTTGTAATGACGGTCTAAGACCTGTAATATTTAAACTGGAAAAAACCGATATTGAATCTGAACCATAGATATAATACATTTAGATGTCCTTAAACAATAAAAACCTTTTAAAAAATCTACACTAGAAACGGGAAAATATACTTTTATCGGCCTATCTTAAAAAAAATCAAAATATAAAAAAAGTTAAACTCCTTTGAATCAAAAGTCTAGTTTCTAATTTTTTTAAGAGTGTGATTTAAGGCTATAATTTTTTTTGACTTTTGATCCAGGTGTTTATAAGAAATTTTAAGCATAATACTATTTTTTGGCAGATAATATTTTGTGTAATGAAAACTTAAACCTTTTTTTTATTTCAAGAGAGAAATTTTTAAAGGTAATGTGATTTTTAGGTATGCCTAAACTTCTTGTATAATACTTAGATTAAACTAGTATATAAAGGTTTAGGTATACCTAAATTTTTTTATAAAAAAATTGAAAATAAATAAGAAACGAAAACCCCCTCTAAAATTCATTAAGACAGGATATGAATCTTTGAAAATATATTTTAATACTCTTAGAAAATAAATAAAACAAGACAAAACAGAATAGAATAGATAAAATAAAATAAAATAAACGGTTAAATAAATAATAAAAAAAATTAAAAAAATCTTTTAAATGTAAAAATTAACTATTAGTTTTTAAAATATAAAAAAAGATAATGTGGTTGAGAAAAAGGATTAAAAGATGGAGAAAAAATAGGTATTAAGGGGCTAACATTTTAAAACTTTTAATCCTTTTTTCGTGTTTATAAGAAATTTAGGTTGTATTTAAGAGATAATATGACATTAATTATTATACATAAAGTTATAATACTAAGGAGGATACCTACGATAAATATCCTAAGTAACAAAGAATAATCAATCTGGAAAAATTATAAAAATATAATTTTTAGGTGTACCTAAATTTCTTATATAATACTTAGACCGAACTAGTATATAAATGTTTAGGTATACCTAAATTTTTTTTAATGAATCATGAAAGAAATCATTAATAAAAAATAGTAATATAGGTTTAAATCACCATTAAAAGATTAACTATAGAATAGACTCATAAAAGTTTTATTAGAAATCCAATATTTAAAAAAAGGAAAATTGACCCTGTAAAAAAAGCCACAAGGAAATATGACAAAGATATTAGAGGTTATTAAAAACTGTAAAAATAGACAATTAATATGAAACCATTTAATAAATAGAAAAAAATAAAAAAGAGATGATTTACTCTTCAGCTGCAGCTTTAGCCTTTTCAACTTCAGATATAAATTCGTCTAATCCTTTACCTTCTTTTAAACTCATTGTAATAACAGGTACATCAGGATTGATTTTTTTAGCATCTGCAACCATTTTGTCAACATCGGCATTTACAGCATCGGCAATATCAACTTTATTAATGATAATCAAATCAGAGTCATGGAAGATTGCAGGTTGTTTTTCAATGGTATCATCACCTTCGGTAACACTTACAACACAGACCCTCATATGTGAACCTAAAACAAAGTCAACAGGACAGATTAGATTACCTACGTTTTCAATAAGTACATAATCAAGATCATCTAATGGTAAATGTTCTAAACCATGTTCTACAAGGTGAGCATCTAGGTGACATTCAGTACCAGTGTTTAAACCTTCTACAGGAACATTGTGTTTTTCAATTCTTTCTGCATCAAATTTACTAATAATATCCCCTGCAAGTACACCTACCTTATCATCGGTGGCATCAATAAATTCCTCAATAAGTGAAGTTTTTCCAGAACCTATAGCCCCTACAAAATCAACACAAAAAACATCATGGTCATTTAAATTCTTATTAATATCATCAGCAATCTTAATATTTGCTTTCATTATATTTTCCGCAACTTTAACATCTGCTATTTTATGCATTATATCTCCTCATTAATTTAAAATATATCCTAAAAAATTATTATATAAATTAGTTAAATTATAATAAATAAATTTATATAAAAAAATGTCCTTATCACATAAGATATATTTACAATCTAATATTTAAAGTTATTAATTTAAATTGAAAAATTATTATTTATTAAGGTGAAAAGTAATAAAAAAACCTATAAAAATCGATTTCTTATTAAAAAAAGCATCTAGAAGTAATAAAAAACCATGATTTTATAGAAAAGATAATATTTAAAAATTTCAATAAAACTAATAGAAGTATGAATTAGAACTGAAATTTTAATATAAAAAGCTTTTGATTAAATAGAAAAAATATAATATAATCTAATAATAATCCAATTTAAGATTGTTATACTAATCATCAGGTGTTTCTATAACGATGTTTTTTACAATAACATCCTTACCACTTTTTACATCAACACGATAAGATTCACATTTAGGGCAATTTACTATTGGTGCATAATGATCAAGATTATCTAAATCTGCAACCCCTTCAAAACCGCAGTCTTTACAAACAATATTAGCGGGAATCTCATTGATTTCAAATTCAGCATTCTTTGCAATAGTATCCTCCTTTAAAACATCTAACATAAAACTTACTTGTTCTGGATTAAGCATAGCTAAACGTCCAATTTCTATTACAACCTTTGTAACCTCTGTAGCATTGTTTTTCTCAGCATTTTCTATAACTGAATCCAATATTCCTTGAGCCATTGATAATTCATGCATTTTTATAACCTGAAAAATTTTTTAAAAAAAAATGAAATAATACAACTTATATTAAACAAATTAAAGCTAAAAAATACTTTAAATCCTAATAAAGAAAAATTTTTAAGAAATAGATAAGATAAAAATTATTCTTTTAAATGATCTGCAATAATCTTTGCAACGGATATACAGCTTACATCTGATTTTAAGGTATCTGTTCCAGCAAGATCTCTTGCACCTGCAGCAAAAATCTTGGATACTGCATCATTTACAAGTGTTGGATGTACACAACAGACATTAACACTTTTTGCACCATGATCTTTTAGGATATTAATCGCGTTTACTATTGTGCCTCCGGTTGCAATGATATCATCTACAATAACCGCTTCCTTCCCCTTAACAGAAGATATATCCACTTGTTTATCTCCATCTTTAATTTCAGCAATAGTAGTTTCAACCTTATCTGGACCTAATCTTACTTTTTTAAGATAAGTACAATCACAATTAATGATACTTGCGATTTCCTCTGCAAAACCCAATGCACCTTTATCTGGAGCAATAATGATAGGATCATCTACGATGGTTTCAACATATTCTGCAATAGCCGGCATTGCAGACAAATTATAAGCAGGTATATTAAAGAATTCTCTTACACAATCCTCATGAAGATTGATTGATATGAATTCATCGGCACCTGCAAGTTCAATTAACTCGGCAACGATTTTAGCAGATATTGCCTCCCCATCATTGAACCTACGTTCCTGTCTTGCATAACCCATATATGGAACTACTACATTAAGCTTCTTAACACCTAAATCCTTAAGATTTTTAATTAAAAAGAGTAGTTCTACAAGGTGCTCATCTTGGGGATAACCAGTAGATTGAACAATGGTTACCTCTTCATCTAAATCTCCATGTACACGTAAATATCTTTCGCCATCAGGGAACTTTTTAGTTTCCACTCTAAGAAAAACATCCCCTAATTCTTTAGCTACATTGGCAGCTAATTTTTGAGATGCTGAACCGCTTACAATCAAAATATCACCATTAAATTATTAAAATAAATATTAAAATATAATCATTTATTATTTTAGTTTTTTAAAATATAAAACTTTTTTTAAAAAAGACGGAACCACATAAGAAAAACAATAAGCAACTTAGCAATAAAAAGAATTATTTTAATTAAAACCAGTTATTAATAAAATAAAAACAAATCTAACTATAAAAATAGAAATAACTATTTATAAGTGGTAACTATAATAAAAAATTTAATTATATAAAGTTTTTTAATAAAATATAAGTTAATCTCCATTAATAAATCTATTGATTAGAATTTTATAATCAAAATAGAGTTTAAAGAGAAAATAAGAATAATTGTACAAAACGTAAAAAATACTTTACAATTACGTCAAAAATTCGATTTTGATTAATCAAACTTAAAAGAATATCCAAAATTAGACCTATTTTTGTAATAATATTCAAGAACACCCCAATTAAAAAATTAAAAGATTTATAACTATATTAAAAATTAATATATAGTTTTTAGAAAAAGCTGAAAACATTAAAAAATGGTAAAAAAATTAGTAAAATATATAAATACTTATTACTTAAAAAATTATTAAGATAAAAATTCGTTAAAAAAAATATTTTAATGAACTTAAAAACTTTTTATCTTATAAAAGGAATTAAAAATAGAGGTATGATAAAATGGGAATAACCGAATCTATTAAACATGGTTTTTCATACGCAACATCTGACTATCAGAAATTGTTAATCTTTGGGATTATATGTATTTTAGCATCATTATCCTCAGTGGTAACTGGTTTTGGCATAAAAAATAATGAGTCTTTATTTGCTATAATCGGAATAATCGCTTTTATATTTTCTATAATTACTGGAGGATACGGATTAGGTATATTAAAAAAGAATGTTGAAGGAGCAAGCGACCTTCCAGATTTAAACATTAAAAATAATTTTATTGACGGAATTAAATTTATAGTCTTAGAAATTGTATACTATATAATTCCTATAATAATTACATTAATTATTGGAATAATTACATTGGGAGCTTCTATCTCTAGTTTAGGTACTGAGGCATTAAATTCAACTGTAAATGAAACTGCATTATTAAATCCTGCATTTTTAGGTACTTTTTTAACTGGATTAGGAATAACAATTATTATTGGAATAATCTTATTTATAATATTCACATTCTTTGAATTAATGGGAGTAAGTAGACTTGCAAAAACAGGCAGTTTATCTGAAGGATTAAGCTTCAGACAATCCTATGCAGATGCAAAATCCATTGGGTTTGGACCATTACTTGGATGGATCATACTAATTGGAATAATCTTATTTATTATAGCTATAATTGGATCATTAATTACATTAATCCCTTATGTAGGTGCATTAATTACAGCATTAGTAATAACCCCATTTTCCATAATATTTGCAAATGCAAGTCTTGGTAACCTATACAAAACAGATGTTTTAAAAGAGTAAATTAAGCAATTTACTCAATTTTTACTTTTTTTATATAAATTTCTGATTTTAATAAATACCCTATAATTTTAGGTTCTTTTAATTTGAAATTGTGATTGATTTTTTAAATATACTTTTTCTAATGAAAAATACTATTAAATTTATAATTTTTGAATAAACCTTAAACGATGTATAATTTTATCACTTTATAATCCTATAATAAAATTTAAAATATTCGAAAACAAGAAAATAATATATGGCTTTATAGGAGTAATATCAATGACTTATTCAAATAATTATAAGAACTATTCTTGTGGAGATGTTGATGTTATCTTACAAGGATTAACAAAAAACAAATTAATATTTACAAGACACAGTTTCCAACGTGAAACATTACGAGAGATCAATGAGAAATATATTAAGGACATGATATTTAATGAGAATCCATTGGATATCAATCAAGATAAAGGAAATAATGAATTTAAACTTTTTTATCCATCTGAAACTCATTCAAACAAGGAATTGATTATTGTTATTGCTATTGATAAAGATGAGAATGTTATTATACAAAGTGTATGGGAAGAAAAAAGGATAAATTAATACTCTTTTTAATAAATCACAATTATATAACCCATATTTAATTAGTATAATTATTAAGTATTTTCATAAGTTCTATTTTTTTAATAAATTATTCATTTAATTTTTTTACACCATATTTAAAAAAATGGTTTTTAAAGTATTAAAATAAATGTAACATCCGAAAAATAATAATACTTTATTATAAAAAATTATTAACATACATCTAATTTTAATACATATAAACCTATTAAAAATAATAGATAAGAAGAGAAAATATGTAAAAAGCAATAAAGAAGATAATAATTAATTAAAATTTAAATTAAGGAATTAATAAGGAAAGAAAAGATTTAGGGAGAATGAATAAACAAGTAAAAAATTCAAAATTAAGATAAAAATATAGAAAAAATTACAAGAAACTTTATTTCCAATGTTGTTTCTGATAAGAAATTGAATTTTAACAAAGTTTACTTTAAAAAAAGCAAATAATGATTTAAAAAAGCAAATCAAAGAGTGAAAATAATTATTTTTTAAAAATAGATACAAAAATGTTATAATGATTTAAAAATTAAAAAAAAGAATAAAATTAAAGATTAGTGTGCATTTGGAGTGTTTACTGAAATATCAGAAATAGTATCTGATACAGATGCCCTAATATCTTTAATTTTAGACATTAACTTATCTTTTCTACTTCCGTTAATTAAGATATTCTCAAGTACATCATCAATAGTTTCGATTGGGATAATCTCAACCATATCCTTGTATTTATCCTCAATCATAACATCTCCCATATTTGATTTAGGGATAAGTACTTTCTTAATACCTGCTTCTGCTGCAGCTTCTATTTTACCAGTAGCTCCACCAATAGGCATTACATCACCACGAACACTTAAAGAACCAGTAAGTGCCACAGTTTGATCTATTGGAATGCCTTCAACTGCGGAAATTACTGCTGCAGTCATTGATACACTAGCTGAATCTCCTTCAACCCCATCATATGCCTGAAGGAATTGAACATGAATATCATAGTTTGAGATATCCTTTTGGGTGTATTTTTTAATAATAGCTGAGATGTTTTGTACAGATGCCTCTGCAATATCCCCAAGTTTTCCTGAAACAATGATTTTACCTTCATTCTTACTACTTGCAGGAGCCATTTCAGCAGCGATTGGCATGACGATTCCACTTCTATCTCCAATAATAGCTAAACCATTAACCATACCAATTTTTCCACCTTCACTATTAAATACACTGTAATCTTTTCTCATTTGAATAGACATATCAGCCATTTGTTGTTCGAGTGTTCTTGAATATCTTTTTGCCTGAAGAACATGGTCAGCTGTTACTAAATCAGCACCATCTTCCTTTGCAACATCTCCAGCAGATCTTACTAAACCACCTAAATCTCTTAGTTTAAGAGTTAAGGAATCTTTTTTACCTGCTCTACGTTTAGCTTCAAGAATAATTTCATCCATAGCACCAGTGCTGAATGGTGGAATTCTTCCATCATTTTTAACCTCCTGAGCTACAAATCTTACAAGTTTCTTACGGTTTTCTGGTGTATCATCCATATTATCCTTCATATAGATTTCATAACCATAACCCCTAATTCTTGAACGCATTGCAATGTGCATTCCTTCAAGTACTTTAATGTTACCAGATGCTACAAGAACAAAGTCACATGGTACAGCCTGTGAACGAACCATTGCACCACTACTATTTTCACTTTGACCAGTGATAGCGTAACGTTTTTCCTGCATTGCAGATAATAATTCCTGTTGGGTTTTCATACTCATGGTACCAATCTCATCAATGTATAAGACTCCCTTATTTGCCTTATGAATCATACCTGCCTCCACACGTTCATGTGCAGGAGTTCCAAGGCCACCTGACTGGTATGGATCGTGTCTTACATCCCCAAGAAGTGCACCTGCATGAGCACCGGTTGCATCCATAAATGGTGCAAATCTCCTATTACCATTGTTTACAAGTAATTTAGGACCTGATGAATGAGACCTTGGTCTTATTTGAAGAGCTATCAGGAATATAAATGCTGCTGCAATGATAGCTTCAAGAAGTGCATGATAATAAAATCCTAATGCTAAAACGGCTGCAACTGCAAACATTGTAATTAATGACTTTTTCTCTTCATAGATTTTTGAGGAGGACTTATTGCTTTTAACAATTTTAATACCTTCTCCAGCAGGAACTGTTCTAATTAACGGATTGTTTTGATCCTCTAAATTTGGATATACAAGTACATCCTGTAATACCTCTGGAGGTAAAAGCTCTGCCATACCTTTTGCAAGCATTGATTTACCTACACCAGGATCACCAATTAAAAGAACATTTCTTCTTTGTTTAGCTGCTTTTTTAATTGTTTCAACAGCTTCCTCATGACCAATAACTTGGTCGATTAAAAGTGGTGGGATATCTACATCATTAGAACTGGTAATTGATTCATAATCAACCATCTGTCCTGCATAACTTTTCTCCTCTTCCTCATCATTAGGAGACTCAACAGTAACAGTTGTCTCCTCTTTGTTTTGAGGTTCAAGAATTGTGTCTTGGTTTTCATTATTTATAGATGTGTTATCTGAATTAACGGTTTTATCTTGAACATTAGAAAGACTTTCATCATTGCCTTTATATTCATCATTTTTATCATCTTTATTAGATGAATTATTTTCTAATTCCATAATAAACCTCATATAATTATTAAGTTAAATAATTGATTAATATTGTATAAAATTAATTCTAAATTAGAATTTTATGGTGTTTTATAACTTCTAATTAATCAAAACAATTTCAATAGACATTTTAAGTAAATATTAAATTTAATATTTATTTATACATCAACTAAAATAATTTCAAAAAATCTTTTAGTTTACCTATATAAACATACATTTTATAGTTTTGTAATTTCTATATAAAAAGATTATTGTTTTAATAAGTTTTTGTAATTAAAATATTATTAAAATTCTAGTTATTATATTCAAGATTTCGTACAATATAAAGTTTTCTTTCATTTCTATCATTAAAAATCATGTAAAATTAAATTTTTAGATAGTTTATATAAAAAGAAAGAAAAAATGGGTTATTTTAATAATTAAATCCCACTTTAATCTAATAAATTAAAATAAAAATGTAAATAAGATATTTTTTAATATAGAAAAATCCAATTTGTAACTCGATATTATATATAATATATATTATTTTATTATAATGGAACCTATTAGAAGATTCCAAAATAACCGGAAAAATTTAAAATCTAAATAAATTGGCAATTATATATTTAGAAATCCTAGGGACAAAATCCATAGTAAATATATAGAACCCTTAAAATTTGAAATATAATAATATATAATAATTATAGAAACAAAATAAGCTATATATAAATTGTATTAAATTCAAATTTAATTAAGTAGATAAAAATAATTACTTTTTTTATATACGAAATAAATTAACTAAATCTCATATTTTTAATATTTATCAATTTAAGGTAATTCTTATGGTTAAGGCATTAATGATTCAAGGAACATCTTCAAATGCAGGTAAAAGTCTATTTGTTACTGCATTATGTAGAATATATATGAAAAGGGGATATAAAGTGGCTCCATTCAAATCACAGAACATGTCACTTAATTCCTATACAACATCCAAAAACGGTGAAATGGCCATAGCACAGTATCTACAGTCAATAGCTGCGAAAGTTGAACCGGAAGTAGATATGAATCCGATACTTTTAAAACCAAAGGGTAATTTCACATCACAGGTTATTATACAAGGTAAAGTCATTGGGGATATGAACTTCTATGATTATCAGCATCAATTCAAAGATGAGGCTGTTAAAGCATATCATGAGTCATATAAGAGACTTGCAGACAAAAATGACATAATCTTTATTGAAGGTGCAGGTTCTCCTGCAGAGATTAATATGCGTGATGAGGATATTGCCAATATGGATGTTGCACATATGGCCGATGCAAATGTAATACTTGTTGCAGATATTGACCGCGGCGGTGTGTTTGCATCCATTGCAGGTACATTTGCATTACTTGATGATAGGGATCTTTCACGTCTTAAGGCTGTAATTATTAACAAGTTCAGTGGTAACTTAGATATTTTAAAACCTGGAATTGATAAAATTGAGAAAATCATAAATGCACCTGTTCTAGGTGTTGTTCCATATGACAAAAGTCTCAAATTACCTGAGGAAGATTCACAATCCCTACAAGACCATGATTACTTTAAAGAAGAAGGTGAAAAGGATATTGTTATTGGAGTTATAAAGCTTCCAAAAATAGCTAACTTCACAGATATAGATCCCTTTGAGGTTGAGGAGGATATCAGTCTCAGAATGATATCCGTATATGACTCACCGGATGTGCTTGACAATGTGGACGCAATCATTATTCCAGGTACACGTACATCTACAGAAGATGCAAAGGCATTATATGACAATGGTTTATATGATAAAATCCTAGAACTTTCAGAAAAAATACCTGTAATTGGAATCTGTGGTGGCTATCAAATATTGGGTCAGGAGTTAATCGATGAGAATATGCGGGAGTCACAGCTTAAACATGTTAAAGGTTTGGGGCTTTTGGACATTAAGACCGAATTTAAAAGTCAGAAAAAAGCGGCATGTCAGACAAGGGCTACCATACCATCTAACGATAAATTACTAGGCCTTTCCAAGATTTTATTTAAAGATTTGGAAGGATGTGAGATTACAGGTTATGAACAACATGAGGGTACATCAGAGATTATAAATGATGTTGAAACCCATCCATTGTTTACAGTTAAGGAGGGTGTTGGAAACGAGTTTGGTGGCAAATATGATGGTGCATGCCATGAAGGTTTAGTGTGGGGTACCTATATCCACGGAATTTTCCACAACTACATCATAAGGCGTAATTTCTTAAATTACATACGTTCCAAAAAAGGTCTTAAATTAGATACCGGGGGTGTTGATCCCTATGAGGACAGTCTAGATCAATCCATAGAACAACTTGCAAGACTCATCGAGGATAATGTTGATATGGACTATATTGACAGGTTAATATTTGGTGATGAGATTCAATAATTACCTATTATTAAAAAATTAGAAATATTCTAAAGATTAACAAATTTAGAACCAAATATTTATAAAAATCTTTGACAATATTTCTTAAAGGCATCCCTTTTTATAATCATGACTGATTTTAAATTTATATTAAAATAATTAGGTAAGGACATTTAATAAAAATGGAGAAAGAACATAATGGAGAATAATTCTAAAGGAAATAATAACCAGAATTTTCAAAAACAGAAGGAAAATAGGGATAAGATAATTGTACAAACAAGTGTAATAGGAATACTTGCAAACATAGCCCTTGCCGCATTTAAAGTTATGGCAGGAATCATGTCAAATTCAATTGCAGTAACACTTGATGCTGTAAACAATTTATCTGATGCATTATCATCTGTAGTTACCATTATAGGTAATAAATTAGCATCCAAAGAACCTGATAAAGAACATCCACTTGGATATGGAAGAATTGAATATTTAAGTGCCATGATTGTAGCGGCAATTGTACTTTATGCAGGTATCACCTCCATTGTAGAATCTGTAAAGAAAATAATTACCCCCACACCAGCTGACTATACAAGCTTAACCCTTATAATCATTGCAGTAGCTATTTTAGTAAAACTTGTACTTGGAGTCTATGTTAAAGGAAAAGGTGAGGATGCAAATTCTGGAGCGCTTATAGCATCTGGAGCAGATGCAACATTTGATGCCGTATTATCCTTGTCAGTACTTTTATCCGCACTTATCTATATCTATACAGGCATTTCCCTAGAAGCATATGTAGGTGTAATAATCTCCGTTGTAATCATCAAAGCAGGTATTGAAATGATTATCGATACATTAAATGATATTCTTGGAAAACGTGCAGATCCAGAAACTGCAACTAAAATTAAAGAATTAATAACGGAAGAACCGGAAGTTAGAGGGGCTTATGATTTATTCATAAACAATTATGGACCCGACAAAAATTATGCCTCAGTCCATATTGAACTGCCGGACACAATGACCGTTGAAGAGGTGGATGTGTTAACCCGTAGATTACAGAGGAAATTACTAAACAAGATGGGAGTAATTCTTACAGGTGTAGGCGTTTACTCATACAATACCCAAAATGATGAGATAGCCAATATACATAACAATATAATGGAAAAGGTAATGAACCATGACTGGGCACTACAGGTTCATGGATTCTTTGTAGATCCTGATAAAAAGGAAATACGTTTTGATGTTGTTATGAGTTTTGATATCGACCATAAGGAAGGTCTTGAAACACTTAAAAAAGAGATTAAAGAACTTTATCCCGATTACCATATTGATATTGTATCCGACATTGATTTAACAGAATGAAATACAACGGTATAAACTTCAAATCTTTTATTTCAAATCTTTTTTTTTAAAAATTTTTTCTTAATTTAACTACTTTTCTAATGCAAATATTAATTTTAATTGGATTGTTTTAACTTCCTTTCATTTCCTTATATTTTGTTAATTAAATTCAGTTATTTTTTAAACCTACTTTTTAGGGCAGAATCTGAAAAAAACATTATTTCCTGCACCAATGGCCATTATTTTTCCTTAACAATTTATTATATTTTATTTCCCCTTATTTAATCTGTAAAATCCAGTATTGAAATTCACACAATCCGGTTCAATGAATAATCAAGTTTATGATTTCATTTAATTAGAATTATATATGTTTTGAGGTATATGCATTCATTAAAACAACCAATAAAAAATAGAAAATGGAGCAAAAGACATGGATGAATAAATAAATTCATGGTTTTATAATCTTATTCAATTAAATGAAATAAATATCAAACTAAACGAATAGAATATCAATTAAAAAAAGCCATTTTTAGCCATTT
>NZ_BAGX02000036.1 GCF_000320505.1 Methanobrevibacter boviskoreani JH1 | reverse complement strand
CAATTAAAAAAAGCCATTTTTAGCCATTTAAAAAAAAACTAAACAAAAAAATTAGAACTACATTTAAAAAAAAAGAAAAAAGAAAATTGAGTTGTATTAATTATAAAACAATATCAAGTCTATTTTTTACGTTTTGAATTGAATCCAAAAGCGAATAAACAGATTATTGATAAGATCAATACAATCAAAGGATTTCCTGTTTTCGGTAAAAAGGTTAAATTTGAATTCTGACCAATTTGTGAAATGTCTTTAGAATAATTGCTAATATGTGAACTGTTTTTAGAATGATTTCCATCAGGATATACTTTGTCCTTAACAGTGATATTAACACTTGCAACATTATCACTAGTATTATTATCCGTAGTATTGGAACTAACAATAACTATATTATTAATGATTCCAGATTTTTCTGCAATACATGTAATGTTTAAAGTTACGGTATCATTGGAACTTAGATTACCAATATACCAATAACCCGTATTAGAATCATATACACCTTTAGTTGAAGTGAAATTAATAAATTTAAGTTTATTAGATAAAATATCAATTGCACGTACATTTAATGCAGTGTTAGGACCATGGTTGATAACAATAATTGTATAGACCACTTTATCTCCAATATTAATGACTTTTACATTAGAGGATTTTATAACCTCTAAATCCGCAATAGGAAGATAGCTTACATTATCCCTATTATTGGAAATATTCCTATCAAATTCATTACCACTTACATTGACAAAGTTTATGACAGTTTCGTTTGAGGTCATATTGAAAACAATAATAATATTTTCAGTCTCTCCAGATTCCAAGTCACCAATATTCCAGATACCTGTATCATCATCATAATAACCTTTAGTAACATTAGATGATATGTATATAAGATTTTTAGATAATACCGTATCAGCCACATTAACGCCAGTAGCATTAATAGATCCATCATTCTTAACAGTTATCTGGTAAATAATTGTACTGTTAAATGAATCAATAATAGTTTTATTAACAATTAAATCGACAGATTCCGGAATTTCAACTGTCACATTATCCTTATTGTTAGATAAATTCCAATCAAACTCATTAGAAGTAACATTAACAAAATTAGTAACATTACCAGTACAATTAACTTTAACAACAATGGTTAAGGCAACCCTATTACCTGAGGATAAATTATCAATAAACCATAATCCAGTAACCGGATCATAGATACCCTCACTAGCATTAGATGAAACAAATACAAAACCCTTAGGTAAAATATCGGTTACATTAACACCAGTAGCAAGATCAGGACCATTATTGGATACAATCACATCATAACTAATATAATCCCCATAATTTACAACACTTACATTAGCAAACTTAACAACAGACAAGTCTACAGCATTAGGAACCTCTATTGTTGCATTATTAACATTATTGGTTAAATTGGTTTCGTTTTCATCGGCAGAAACATTGACAGTATTTGTTATATTTCCAGTTCCGTTAATTTTAGCATTAATAATGAAATTTAAAGATTGACCTGGATTTAGTGAATTGATTTGCCATTTAATGATGTTTCCATTAATAGAATAATCTGTGTTAATTGACTTAAATATTAAGTCCTTAGGAAGATTATCCATAACAATAACGTTATGTGCAATATAAGGACCATTATTCTTTACTGTAATGTTATATACAACATCCTCACCATAACGTCCTTGTGAAATAACAGTTTTATTAATAACTAAATCAACAAAGATTACAGAGATTGTAACATTATCTGAGTCCATATAAGTTCTATTTACATCATTATTAGCTGAAGTATAGGTTAAATTAGCAATGTTTGTAATGTTTTTACCTAATATATCACTCATGTTTTGATTTACATCACATGAAACAATAACCTGAACAGTATGATCCTTTTCTAAATAAGGACCCGTGATTATAAGTTCTTTTTTAGACGTATCATAGTTTACAGACCAAGAATCATTGTTTACATGAGCAGATTTATAGATCAAATCATCAGGTAGAACATCATCTATTTTAATATTAAACCCTGGGGAATTTCCATTATTCTTAATAATAATTGAATATTCCACAGTTTCATTAACATTATAGTTAGTATCATTATTATGGTTAAGTATTGTTTTACTAATACTCATATCTGGTTCTACAATATATACACTAGCACTGCTGTTACCTATCAAGTCACCATCTAAAGTAAGATTTGCAGTATTAACTTTAACCATACCCTCAATATTACTATTATTTAATACAAGCGCATTGACTTTAATCAATAAATTATTGCCGTAAATGTTTGAATTAAATGGATCTATAACTATATTAATAAATCTATCATCATTTACATTAACGGTTACTCCCTCAATACCTGGAGAATTTATGAATTTAAATCCTTCAGGAAGAACATCATTAATAACCATATTTGTATAGTTACCAACAGGTAAAGTAATGTTTAAACCATAGGTGATAATTTCACCGATAGTTGCATTATTTACGCCATTATCAATTGAGGAGTTAATAACTGTTTTATTAATTGAAGGTTTTGCTAGATTAAAACTAGCACTACTATTTGCAAAGTAGGCTCTTGCTTCCTGGTTTTCAACAGGTACGGAATAGGCAGTTACATTAATATTATTAATGTATGGAGTATTGTTAATTAATGTTGAATTTTTAAGTGTAAATTCATAAGTGATGTTTACAGATTCACCAACATCTAATTGATCAATAAGAACATTAACCACACCATCATTCCAAATTACAGAATCACCAATTTCCTGATTATTGATTTTAATAGCAATACTACTTCTATTGTTATTATCAATGAATCTATTTAATAACTCGGTTAAATTATCAACCACGGTAATGTTGAACAATGGAGAATATCCGTTATTTTTAACCACACTAATAATCTTAATACTGTCATTACCTTGAACGTTATTAGTTTTATTGAAATTTTTACTGATTGTAATATTAGGTTCAACCACTTTAACGGTACAATTTGCCTTTGTAGTTAAGTTATTCCAGATAAGTTCAGCTTTATTTATTTTAGACTGATTTGCACCATTTGAACTTATATTTAATAATGTAGCATTTAGGTAGACCCTAAACCTTGAATTATAATAATCAATTAAATCTTTAGTAGTTGTGCTAGGATTTGTAAATTTGATTATTACACTATTGTTCTCCACAATAACCTCATAATCATCACTATTAAGTAAAACATCACCGGTTTCACCTTTATAAATAACTACAGAACCATTAACATATCTAAGACCATCCGGAAGAGTATCGTTTATAATAATGGTGTTATATTCCCCAACGGCTAAGTTAGCACCAATACAATAGGTTATGTTTTCACCAATTGTAATATTATCCTTACCATTAGAAATTGTGGAATTAATTACTGTTTTATTAATAGTTGGATTCTTAGTATAGATTGTATCATTAGCAGAGTTAGAATAAATCCTATATTCCTCACCACTAGGTACAGAAGTACCACTTACATCAACAATGTTTAAATAAGAATTACCTATTAGAACATCATCCTTTACTTTGAAATAGAATCTGACTACAACATTCTGATTTTGATCCAATTGTTTAACTTTAATTGTAGTCAATCCAGTATTATAATCAATAGAAACATCAACATTATCCAAATCTCCAACAAGAACATCATAACCAATAGAACCTTGTGAAGCAATGTCGGAAGTTAATTTAGTTATATTATCTATTGCAGTAACATTAAATAATGGAGTATTACCACTGTTTCCAATGGTGATATTGAAACTAACATTGTCATTACCTTCAATACTGGTATCATTAAATTTCTTATTGACTTTCAATATCGGTTCTACAATAGTAACTGGACTAGATTTAGCAAAGGCTGAACCATTGTTATTCCAATTTAAACTTGCATTATTAATTTTAGATACACCCATAGTATTAGAAGAACTGTTTGATACTAAAACGGTCATGTTAATTGTGAAATTACCATGATTATTATGAATAACTTCTTGAGCAAGTGCATTATCAAAACTTAAAGTTATATACCTTTTTAAATTATTTTCATCATAATTAACAGAAATATTACCATAATCAGTTATTGGAGTACCATTAGCAAAAATAGCACTTCCATCAACATATTCAAAACCTTCAGGAAGATTGTCCACTATTATAATAGAATTATAGGTACCATTGGATAAATGAATGTTAATGGTATATAAAACATTTTCACCAATAGCAACTTCATTATACTTATTATAGGAAGTACCGTTGATTAATGAATCTATTAATATTTTTTCAATAGTAGGATCAATCAAACTAATAGTTGCATTAGAATAAAAGCTTGCGCCTTTATCAGAGGAATAGATCCTGGTTTCATTAGTGTTATTATTTGGCATAGAATAATAGGTCAAGTTAGCAAAATTAACATACTTTGTATCATTAATGATTACATCATCTTTAATATTAAATTTAAAGCTTATATTAACCTTTTGACCTATATCTAAATTACCAAGATCAAATACAGCAATATTTCCATTCCAAGCCATATTTCCAGTTATTGGAATGCCATTTAAGTAAAATTCAATGTTATCCTTTGAGTTATCTTTAATAAACCTGTTTATTAACTCGTCTAAATCATCGACTAGAGTTGTGTTATAGGATATGGAAGTACCATTATTGACTACAGTAATGATACATTCTACTGCATCTCCACCTTCAACCTCAGTAACATTAAAGGATTTATTGATCAAATCTCTTGGCTGATAAACATTAACCTTATCAGATTTAGATATGTTAACAGTTTTATTATTAACACGATATGATAAGACTGCAGTGTTGACAATGGTTTTATTCAAGTTAGCTAAAGGAATTGATGACTCGTTATCAAATGGAGTGAAATATAATTGAATAGTTAGATTATTACCACTAGAGGTAGGAGTTATCTTATGAATATCAACAATAATATCGGATTGAACACCTGTATAACTACCATTAATAAACATGTCATAGTCCATACCATCGTCATTGACAATATTATAACCTAAATATTTTAATCCATAGACAGTATCATTAATTGTTAAATTCCTAGCAATTAAATCAGGCAAACCAATTGTTAAATTAAAGGTACAGTTTTCTCCAATTGTTACTCCATTCTTACCGTTAATATCAGATCCAACATAAACTTTGGAAAAATTTAAATCCTTTGCTTTAACTGATGCATTAGATGAATATTTGAACTGATTACCGGAATTAATAAAGTTTGTAGCATTACCCCTTGCATAAAATGAAGTGATATTTGCAGTATTATTAATATCCTGTCCTAAATTTGGATTCTCATTAAATTTAACATAATAGTTTATGGTAAAATTATTAGATTCACCATATAAATTAGTATAACCTAATTTAGATAATTTAAAACCATCACCAAATAAATCATCAGCGCTTATATCCAACTTAGTTCCATTACCATAATATGCAGTGATATTAACAACATTACCGTCTCTAATTAAATCCTTATACAAATCAATGAAATCATCTTTCACGGTTATATTATAAGCTGTAGAATGTCCAATGTTCCTTACAGTGATGTTATAACATAAGACAGTGTTGTTTTCGACACTTACATTATCTACAGTTTTATTAATAACTAAATCCGGTTCATTGGTTATTAGGTTAGTAAACACCTCATTTGAATAAACCATCTTTAGAGTGTTATCATAGGATAACTGGGCAAAGTTTACTAAATTAAGTAAATCAGCCATTGGTTCATCAGTTGCTGTAACTGTAATTAAGATCCTTGCCATATTCTTTGAAGATGCAGGATTGTAGATAGTACCCGGAGCACGTGCTGTAAAAGTATTTTCAACAGTATTAATTGAAACTATTGGATAAGCAAGTGAACCGTTGATATACCTACAGAAATAACTATCATTAGTAAAAGTCCAATGATTAGCAGTAGGAATAGTTCCAATATCAACCATAGTAGTATTGAAATTTTCTAGATTAAATAAAGGCATTGGGAAATAATCAACAACAGTCAAATTATCTACATTACCAAAAGGAACATCCAAGGTTAATACAAATGTTACATTTTGACCTGGACGAACGTTAATGGTATTATTGTTGTTTACAATAACACCGTCAACTGCATAAATACCTTTAGAGAATTCCATAGGAAGAATTCTAACCTCTTTATAACTTGAATCATTAATGGTTATATTAGTGTCTAAGAGAGTACCATTTACCAATACTGAATTTCTCATATAATCATTAGCAACCACAGTTCCATTATTAGAATAACGGTTATTAACCTTAAATGTCATTGAAATAGAACCGTCTAAAGGAGTTCCATTGGAACTTTCATTGTAATAACCACCAGTACATCCGGAGATAAGATTATTATCCCTTAAAAATTTTGAAAGATGAATAATAATGATATCATGAGTTTCATTACGAGGAATGAAGTCATAATAAGAACTATTCAAACGATAAGTTTGGTTTCCCACCATAAATCTAATACTGCTAAGATCAATGACTTGAGCATTACCCCATTCAAATCCAACAGTATCATAGATATCAAAATCATTTAATGCAAAATAATCTGAAACTTGGAAGTTAACAGTATAGGTAATGTTTTCATTAGGTTTTACCTCATATGAATTTGAAAGTTTCTGAATAGCGATAATCTTCAAAACGACATTATCATAATCAGACTGATTAAAGGTATTATTACCATAAGCATAGGTTATGTTAACATTGTTAGTTACCAATAGGGAAGTTCTATCTCTAGTAAGAATCTCTTTTAAATCTCCAGTAGAGTTATCATATTTTGGAGCATAGACCCAATAAGACAATAGCAAATCCCTATATTTTGCACCGGTTAAATTAGATAATTTTACAACAATCCTACCGCCAGTAGTCCTACCATCAGGAATTACCTCAATAGTATATAAACTAGGATCCATCAAAGTCCCATTATTATAATATAAACTAATAGGATACCTACTACCATTAATAAACATTAACTCGGATGGAATGCTATCATCAATAGTTAGATTCTCAATCGTAACATTATCCGCAATGTCAATAGAGACATAATATTTAAATGGAAAATTAGGACCTGTAACAGTCTCGTCCTCATATAATGAAGAATCCTTATACAATTTAACAATTGAAGGTTTAACATCAGCACTGACAGTATTACCTATAATCTGAGGATCCACATCAGGATTATCCAATGGATCATTACCATAGATAAATTCTGGAGTAGCATAAATCTTTAATGTATCAAATGCATTAGTTCCATTTAATGAAGCGGTGAAATTCAATAGTATTGCAGGCTGATTATTAGTATAACTACCAAAAGGTAATTTAAATACATAAAATGTTGAATTCTCAGGACCAACAACATCCAAACGTGAATAAGGATCTTTTAAAGTACAATTATTCACGGATGAGAATACACCTACCTTAACAGTTTCCAAAGGAAAATCCAAATATTTTGCACTTATAATCTCACTACAACCAGGTGGCAATATCATTTGAATAACAGGTTGAAATCCAGTTCTAGAACCGGTATTGTTGAATAAAAGTGAAAAATTTAAAGTTTCATTAACAAAAGGATAATAACAGCCATTGCTTGTATCATTAAAAATTAATGAGGGATTGGCACTAGAATTTTTACTTAATGTTTCATTTTCAAAAGCAGAACCTACAAAAGAAGGGTTAACATTTGAATCCTTTGAAGAGTCATCAGGCAAATAATTAGAGTGATTGCTAGAATTACTTGTTGAATTAATTAAATTAGCATCATGACTGGTAACACTAGTTTCACAATTTATGCCAATTGAATCTCCGTTAGATAAAGATGAAGAATCGTTTGTAAGCTCTGCTCCATACACATTTCCACAAAATATGAAAATCAGAACAAATATCATAAAGAATATAAATATTTTCTTTGAACTTTTCATATTTATCACATAAAATATAATATAAGTAAATAACTTATTTTATTAAAATTATTTAAAAAATAAACAAAATTATAAAAGAACCATACTTAACTTATATCAACAAATTAAAAATTTTAAATTTTTAACAATCTACTAAAAAATATAATTTCAGTTATGTTGAAACTAATCAAATTTAATATAAAAAAAATTTTTAAAATCTAAATAATAATGGATTTGAAAAATTAAAGTTTAATTAAACCATGTTTTCAACAGAAAAATCAAGGAAATATACCAAGATTATATAAAATATCATTAAAGACATAATACATTTTTATAATTTAAGTATTACCCCAATTATAGAATCAATTTTGATAAACCCCCTCAATTTATAAAGAAAAAATAATTTTTAGTACATAATATTATAATGTCCGTATAATATAAATATTCCTAAACTTACGAACAAAATAAAAAATGAACAAATATCTTAAGAAAAAATATCAAATTATACAAAAGTAAGAATTAAATTTAAAAAAATTTTAACAAAACTGAAACTATAAAAATTCAACTGATAAAAGCCGACTCATTTTTAATTTAGAAAATTAAAATTCCTTAGTTTTTTAAATTTATTATACAAAGATTATTACAAAAAATAAAAAAATAAGTATATTTTATTGTAAGTATGGGAAATTAATGGTAATTTCTGCATTGTCATTGGAATAATTTAATTTCCCTTCTATCTGTTTTACTAGTTGTTCAAACAGGACACTTCTCATATTTGACTTTGAAATAATATCCCGAATGCCAAATCCATAATCCGAATATTTTAAAGTGCATTCTTCTTGATTTTTTTCAAGACTGAAGCTTATTTTCCTATTTGAATCTTCTTTAAAAGTTGAATTAATGGATAGATTAATTAATTCATTAATAAGAGCTATTATATGGAAGAGCTGTTTCTGCTTTATATAAAATTCCTCTTTAGCATTAATGGAAAAGTCTATACTGGAATAATATTCGTTAAGAATTCCAATATAATCTTTTAAAAACCCTTCTGCTGGGATTAAATTCTTTTCATGCCTTGCTTCAAATTTCTTGTTTTGAATAGCTGCTATAGATGCAATAAAAACACATGATGTATTAATAATCTCATCTTTATCCACACCAAATCTATTTTGAAGCTTAGTATATGCCAATATAAATTGAAGATTATTATTTAAATCATGATTAAATTTCTTTAATATTGCTCTTTTTTCATCAGAAACTAAACTATCTGTCATAATAACACTTACTATTTTATATATTCCATTCAATTTTTTGATGATTTAATATTCTGTTAAATGTAGAAACATACCAGTTATATTGCCTATTCTGCATATTTGCAATCATGTCCTCTACGCGGTCATCCACTTCTTTTGTATAACTTTTATTATTGTAGTCATGAGTTGTAAAGTAATGGACCTCTATACAATAATTCTTATCCTGTTTATTAAAAAGATATACCACTCCTATATGATCATATTGTGTTTTAGTATCTCTTGAGGGATTTGTATAATATTCCCTTGTGACATTTCTACCAGCCAATCTAATAACCTCTGTTTTTAATGGTACATACCCTCCTTTCTCAAGAGATCTTAATCTAGCTCTAGATTTTGACCCCATATGATTTTCAGGCCAATCATCCCAACAATCCAATATAATATAATTGTTGGTCATTGCATTTCCATTCTTTCCTGTAAGATTCATTTCATCTGTTGTATTCCAATGATCCGGCACCACATAAGATGAATTATCAAATTGAATGGTTTTATCGGTATGGAAACTTAGGAAATCATTAACAGCACCAATATTGACTACAATCGTAAGTAACACTATTAATAAAATAGCATATCCTATTTTCTGTTTAAAATTCATATAATCATCCTTAAATTAGTTATTAGGTAATTCACCTACCGGCATCTCCTCATCATTCTTTTCAGCTTCTTTATCTTCCTCGTCACCACTATGTACAGTCTTAGCCCATGTTCTCTCCTTTCTAACCAACATTTGATATACTGTAATAAAGAATAATGGAATCAAGTGGAAACAGTAAAGCCAATATCCGAAAACACCATAGATAAGTTTAAAAATATTTACTTTATCACGGGCCAGTGTGATTATTGCTCCTGGGAAGAAACCGAATGCAGATATGATTCCAATAATTAAAGGTGCATCCATTCTAATTAATGTGACCTGATGGAATACAAACCATGCAATAAGGTTGGCAAAGAATACTACAAAACCAAAGAACACCAACATATTTAATCCATAGAATGCAACATGTTCCAATACACCGAACATTCTAAATACAGGCATTGGTGAATTAATAATCTTTGTCCCATAAATAAACAATGTTTCAAAGTTACCAATAGCCCAACGAGCCCTTTGACGGAATAACTGTCTCCAAGTTTGTACAGCCTCCTGATAAACCCATGTTTCTCCACAATATCTTATAGCGAAACCTTCAATCATTAATTTAACACTAAGGTTTAAATCCTCTGTAACTGCAAAACCGTCCCAGCCTCCACCTTCATAGATAGCCTCCTTCTTTACAAGTTGTCCATTACCACCTAAAAATCCGGCCTTACCGAGAATATCTTTTGCACGGACGGTGTTACCAAAACCTGCTAACTCAACATGTTGCATAAGAGTAAGCCAGTTTTCATCTTTATTATACATCTTAATACGTGATTGAACACCTTGAACCTCAGGATCATTTAAGTAAGGTACAATGATATTTAGAAAATCAGGTTCTACCCTTGCATCTGCATCAAATACTGCAATAATATCTCCTTTTGAAATTTCCAATGCATCATTTAATACAAAACCCTTACCTTTGCCAGAACGTGGTGGAACACGGGTTACAATTCTTAAATGAGGGAATTTTTCTTTTAAACCTTCCAATATTTCACCAGTCCTATCCTCGGAACCGTCATTACAGACAATAAGTTCAAAATTAATTTTTCCATTGTGATAATAATCTACTGAAGCTAAACTGGTTACAGTCTCTTCAATGGTATACTCCTCATTGTGTGCTGGAACAATCATTGTTACAAATGGTGGAACTTCCCATTCTTCAACAGGATCCTGTTTTTTAAGACTGACAATAGCTAAAAATACCATAATCGCAGATGGAATAAATAAAACCCATTGCAACCATGTTACATTACGATTAAAAAGACTTACAACAATCAATGCAATACATGTGATTAAAAGAATAGAAACATCTGTCTTCTCAATAATAAGTTCCTTGTTTTTCTCAGCGACTTTGTCCTCGGTTTTAATAATTGTATTAACATCTGCCTCATGTTTTTTAAGTACCATTTCAATGGTTAACTTTAAATCCTTGGATGAAAACGGTTTAGTCAAATAACCATAGGGTATGGCTTTCAATGCATCAAATGCAGTTAAATCATCAATTGTTTCAGTTAGAAATATGATAGGTATTCCAAGTTCACCAATTTCATTAGCTGCTTCAATACCAGTCATTTCACCTTTTAGCTGAATGTCTATTAAAACCCCACTTGGAAAAATCTCTTTTGACTTTTTAACAGCTTCAACTCCATTATCTACAATTATTGGAAATTCATAACCCAAATCTTCCAAATCTTGTTTTAAATTTAATGCCGTATCTGAATCATCTTCAGCAACTAAGATCTTCTTTTTTGAATTTTTATTTTCTTTAAAATGTTTTATAGCTTCAGCGGATAATTTATACTCATTTTTTGCCTTTTTTTGAAGGTCGCTATAATCCAAGTAATTCTGATAATTTTCTTCCTTTTGTGATGATTCAATTAAATCGTTTTCAGACCCTTCAATTAATGGAACATCACTATTTTTATTTTCATCCTTACTAATTCCCCTTGCTTCATTTACCTTCTCGGATTCTACGGATTGACGGTTAATAGCCAAAGCAACATTTTTAGAAAGTGTATTTATGTTATATGGTTTGGATATAAATGCTGATGCCGGTGACTGGTTAAGTGCATCATTAAATGTCATATCATCAGAGTTTGCCGTTAAATAGATTACAGCTAAATCAAGTGCCAGAATTTTTTCGGCTGCCTGTATACCATTTATATCTCCCTTAAGGTTAATATCCATTATTGTCAAACTGGGACGATATTGGACTGCCTTGTCAATAGCGTCTTGTCCATTATCTACAATACCTATAACCTCATAACCCAAATCTTCAAGATCCAACTTCAGGTTTAAAGCAGTAATCGCCTCATCCTCTACAATCAGAATAGATTTTGATTTAATTTCGCCTTTTCCTTCATTCATTTTATGCCCCTTTTGTCCATTAAAACTAAAATAACTATTATTAAATTGTTTAAAATTAAAAACCTTTATTTTAAAAGTTAATTTTTAAAAAATAGGTTAGTTTTATTTAAAAAAAAGAAGTTAAAACAGATTGTAATTAAATAAAAAAATACAAGATAACCCCTTAAATTCCTAAAATACACTAATATCTTTAATTTTTTATATATTTATACTTTTATAAATAATCCCAATAAAAATGAAAAATACCTTAAACTTTATAAATATTTCCATAGTTTTTTAAACATTGTATAATAATAATAATAATTTATTATTTTAAAATAAAATAGATTTTTAAAAATAATAAAATATACAAATTAATTTAACATGATTAATTTCTATCAAAGATTTTATACATATTATAAAATAATTTTATTTTTTTAATATATTGAGTAATATATGTACTGATTTTTACTTGAATATTATTATCTTACTAAAAAAAGTACAATAATTTTAAATTAATGACAATGTTTAACAATAATAAGAATTAAGCAAAGATATAAAAATTTTTATAAAAAAAGACATGATTTAATACTTAACCCTCTATTTTAATCGTTTTTATCCGTAAAAATTGAGCTTATCAAAAAAATAGCAACTGATTAAAAACATTTATTGTATTGAATTATCTAAAACAACAGTTAATTGTTTTTAAAGTCTTATAATATTAATTATACCTAAAAAAGAAGATTAGTTTAAATTAATTTCTAAATATTTATTTTATAGTGTTTTTATTAAGGGATTTTTCCCTTAATATTTAAATTCGTATGATTCTTCAACTTCCATCATATTTCTGAATTCTGCAGTTGCATCATCAAGATAGAATACACCCATTTGCCAGCCGTTTGTTCTGTACATTTCAGCTATATCCGGCATAAGTTCAAATGCCTTTTCAACAACCGCCTCATTATCATCTAAAATTGCAGTTCCATAGTACCTTAAAAAGCATTCTCCGTCCCATGAAGCTATTTCCACATTTGGATTTGCTTCTAATTGTTTATATACTCCTTTGAAAGTTCCAACTCCAAAATAGATCTTATCCCCATATAATAAATGAAAACCTAATGGTCTTACTTTTGGTTTATCTCCATCAACTGTTGCAAGGTAAAATACTCCTGCTTTAGATAACATCTCGTCTACTTTTTCAATACTCATTTTTTTCACCTAATCATACTGTGTTTTAATTGTATTTAATCTATTTGATTTTCTTATGTAAGGATCTTTTAAATTACTTACCTTATCAAATAATCATTACTAAACAATAAGTTAAACTATATTGAATGTTACTACCTTATTCTTACCGATTCTTTAAATTCCCTTTAACCATATTTAAATCCTTTATATTTGGTTTAAATAAAAAAATATTTATGTCTAAACTTACTTATATTAAATCGGTTTAAGGGTTGTGACATTATGTATATATTCAATAATATTATCAAATTTTAAAAAGGTTTTTTGAGAATATACTGAATATTTTTTTTGTAGTTCACCTCTTTAATGAACTTTTGTTTTATATGGATTTTTATAATTCAAAAAAAAGGAAGTTAAAGAGAATATAGATTTTTTATTAGATTTAAAGTATTGATTTAGTTTAAGATTTTATAGGAAATATCTATTAAGATTTAATCCAAAACTAGTTGATTTATTCATAACATAATGATTAAAGAAATTATTTATTGTTTTATAATTTTAATCTCATTAAAAAAAATTTAAATGAATGAATTGACTGTTTTTATTTAAATTTATTGAATATAATATAATCTAATTGTTAAATTAAGTAATATCTGTTTTAAATTATCTAATAATACTAAACTTAGTTATCTGCCCTTATCCCTAATGAATTTAGAGGAATTTAAATGGAAAGTAATAATGAAGATAAATTAAAATATTTGCCTTTAGTTTTAGGTATTTTAGGTGTATTTCTTGGTCTTGTTGAAGGTTTAAATTGCCCTGTTCTTTTTGGATGGGAAAATATTATAACAGAAATGGTTATTTCTGTTGTTGGTGGTTTAGCTGCTGTAATTTTATATTGGAAAACCGATGAAACATTGGTTTCAGGTATTCAATTTATGGTAACTGGAATACTTATGTTTGCGTTAATACAGAATATGGCAACATATGGATTGATTTTATTCGTTCTTACAGGTTTAATCACCGTATTTTTAGGTGGAAATTTCTCAGTATCAGATAAAAGATTGATTGGGATCCCTGCCGGAACCTTTATTTTATTAATTATTATACTTCTTATTGCGGGATTTGCAAGTTCAATGTATGAGGATAACCTTTCTAATGAGATTTCCATATCAAACTTAAATGCCCAGTGTGAAGATTCATTTGGATATTATAACAGTAATGTTACCTATGATCTTAATGTAAATACTAGTATGGATTATATTCAGGCTGATGTAATATACTACGATCAGGATGGTAAAATTATAAGCACGGATACACCATGGAGTCAATATAATATCAATCCAGGAGTATATAAAATAAAAAGTACTTACTTTGATACTTTCAAACCAGTGAAAGCTGAAATATCACTTAAAAATGATTATGATAGTAACGAAAGTTTCTATACTCAGAATGTAACTTTCACACAGACACAAGCCAGTATTTAAATAAGGTTTTAAAATTAGATTTTTCAATAAATCAAATGAATAATTAATCTATTTTATTTTTTATATTTTTTTTAGATGAATGTTTGAAAATAGTTTACATTGAAATAATGTAATAGTTAAAAAAGCAGCAGAATAATAACATTCCGTGATTATTTTGAAAGTGTTATGTGGAGCATATGAGTTAATACAAAAAGATCCCATTTCAATATAAATCTTTAAATAAAAAATAATAAATCTTTATCAATTTCAAGCTTTTTTTAGATATTTATAAAAATTAAAACTTTTTTTAACTATAAAACATGAAAATTCCTTAGAATTTCTAATTTAAAACATATCCATTTAAATATAAGTATAATCAAAGTTATATGTTAGGTTTTATTTTATTAATTTAAATTTAAGGTTTATTTAAATGGAAAGAAATGAGGAATACAATCCAAATCTATTAATTCTCATAATGACCATTGGAACATTTGGAATACTCAGTACTGAACTTGGTGTAATAGGTATACTGCCCCAGATAGCCCAGTATTTTAATATTGGTATAAACTATGCAGGCCTGTTTGTAAGTTCATTTTCAATAACAATAGCAATATCCAGCCTATTTATACCATTAATCTTCAGTAAGTATGATATAAAAAAAGTATTCTCATTGGTATTATCCATATTCGTCATATGTTCATTTGTATCTGCATTATATAAGAATTTCTACATTGCAATATTATGCAGAATAATACCTGCCTTATTTTATCCCGCATATATCAGTCTATCACTAACTGTAGCTGCAGAAATTGTACCTGAAGAAAAAGCCACTGAAAGTGTAAGTAGAGTCATGATGGGAGTAAGTGCAGGATCCATTATTGGAGTACCGATTACAACATTTATGGCAACGGTTTTGGGTTTTAAATCAGCGATGTTATGGTTTGCTGTTGTAAATTTAATAGCGCTTATAGCGACATTAATATTCTTTCCAAACCTTCCAGGAAATCCCACTTCATATGGAACACAGATCTCCAATGCAAAAACAAGGCTGTTCCTGGTTTCATGTTTAGGAGTATTTGTACTACTTACCGGAATATGTACTAGCTATAGTTATATGTCCCAATTTTTACAAACAATAACCCATATTATAGATTTAAACCTAAGTATAACATTATTCCTATTTGGAATAGCTTCATTATTTGGAAATTGGGCTGCTGGAAAATTACTAGTCAGTAAACCTAATCAAACAGTGATAACTTACCCATTCATAACTGCCATTTTATTCATACTATTATTTTATTACTGTAATAAGGTTATACCAACGGTACTGCTCATGATAGTTTGGGGTTTTCTTGATGGACTCGTCAATAACATTATACAATATTGGATTGTATCTGCTGCACCAGATGCACCTGAGTTTGCAAATGGAATATTTATAAGTGTTTTAAATATTGCCATAACCATCGGTACAAGTATTGGTGGTTTTATTATCGTAAGTTATGGGACAGTATATATCTTTATAGGATCTTTAGTAATTTCATTACTCTCATTAATTTTCCTTGCATTAAGGGTAAGAATAAATCCGGATTATACCAAATAGATCAAATAAAATAAGTATAATAAATAAAAAAAACTAATTTTTTTAATTTTTAAACCGTTTTCATTGATTATTTAAGAATTTAAAATGTCTATTAATAGAATCATCACAGTGCCTTTTGTAAAATCCAACAAGAGGACCTACAAATAACGCTGCAAATATAGTGCCCTCCCTTACACCAACAAGACCGTTAATGTAATACAAAGAGATAATTGCTGCAATAACAATCAATGAAATATCTACAAAGGGTTTAATCTTTGAATATACACTGTTTTTAATATATGCAATGGACAATACAAAACCGTCAATAGGTAAGTAAACTATTGCTGATTTTAACTGTAGATAAATTCCAAATGCAAGAATTACTGCACCTACAACACAAAAAACCCACTGCACAATATAATTGAAAGGGTTTAAACCCCTAATTAAGTACAAAGACATATCAATAAAATATCCATAAATAATAGCTACAAAAAACTGCAAATATTGTATTTTAGGAAATTTGCTTCTTAAGATAATTAATTCAAGTAAAATAAGTATTATATTAAAGATCATCGAATAGATACCAATACTAAAAAGAGGAAATAGAATACTTAAAACATTAGGAATTGCAACAAGTGGTGAAGTTCCAAGTTCTGCCTTTACAGAAAAAGCAACTCCCAATGAAGAGATAAACAAGGAAAATACATAGAAAATATACAATCTATAATCGTTTAATCTTTTATTCATGGGATATATTATGTTTTTTAAATTATTTAAAAATATTCTAGAAGAATTATCGAATATAAAAAGGATTTTATAATTTAACTATTATTTAACAGAAATAGAAAAGACATGAATGGAAAGTCCATCTTCAAACATCATTTAACCTGTAGAAATTTAAATTTAAAATCCTCGTTTTTAATAAAAAAAGGATTATATTCTAAACAGATATTTAATATAATGTTTAAACATCCTTATTAAATTAAAATATGATTAATCCTCATTTAATAAAAAAATGAAAATATTTTAAACAATACAATATGAAATGTCCAGATGACCTCATTAAATTAAAAACATACTCTAAACCTAATCCCAAACAAAATTATTCAAATGACAATTTAAAATTAAAAATACAATAAAATCTTTTAATTTATTATAAATTTTATAATATAATTTTGAAAATTTTATAAAAAATAATATTAAATATAATAAATTAATTATTATATATTAATAAATTCATTTTTACTAAATTAAGGGATATCATGGATGAAGATTATGACTATTTAACTGAAAAATATAGAAATCTTGAACTTGAAGATAAAGTCGATAAATTAAAGAAAGAAAACAAAACAGTAAATAAAAGGAACTTTCAGTTAAATAAAGAAAACTTAAACCTAAAAGAAGAAAATAACGAACTATTTAAAAAGAACCAACATTTCAAATCCACAAAAGCATACAAAGTATGGATAAAATATGCCACAATAAAAGACAAAATATTCCCAAATAAAGACAATAAATCCCCTTCTAATAAAAAAATTGAAAAATCTAATTTAGATTTTAGCAATAAACCAATTAAAAATTTAAAGGATATCAAAGTGGCAATTATTGCAGATCAATTCACCTACGACTCATACAAATATGAATTCAAAGCCATTCTAATCAATCCAGACGACTGGCAGGAAAAATTTAGAATCTATAAACCAGACTTATTTTTCTGCGAATCCGCCTGGGACGGCATTGCATCAGAGAACAATGAGAAACCATGGAGAAATAAGATATTTAAGAGATATGATTATAAAGATGAAAATCGTAAGGAACTACTTAAAATCCTGGAATATTGTAAAAACAATAATATACCTACCATATTCTGGAATAAAGAGGATCCAGTTCATTACAGAACCGAAATTTGGTCCTATGCAGATACTGCCTCAGAGTTTGATTATATTTTCACATCCTCTGAGGAATGTATTAAACGTTATAAAAAGGATTATAATCATCCAAACGTTTATTGCTTAATGTTTGCCGGACAACCTAAATTATTTAATCCGCTGAATTTAAGCAATGAAACCATTGAATACCCCGTATTTGCAGGTGCATATTACGGTGAAAATCATCCCCAAAGAACGGAAAAAATGAATATGATTTTTGATAAGGTCATTGAAGAGTGGGGTGATCTTATAATATTTGATCGTAATTATTATAAACAACGATTCGATTATCCTGAAAAATATCAGAAATATGTCCGTCCTGCCATAAAATATGAGGAAACCGCTCTATTATATAAGAAAATGAAATGGGGTCTAAATCTTAATATAGTAACTAAATCAAATACCATGTTTGCAAGAAGGGTATTCGAGTTATCTTTAACCAATACCCTAATTTTAACCAATTATTCCAAAGCTGTTGAAAGAATATTCAGAGACAACGTGTTTTTCTTTGATAAAATGGACAAACTACCTGATTTCAACGGTTCCTATATGGAAAAAAGAATGAACAACCTATACAATGTCTTAGAAAATCACACTTATACCAACAGATTTAAACAGATATTAGATACAATCGGATATCCTTATAGTGAGGATGTAAATGACATTACAATAATCTTTAAATCAGATTCAACAGACAACATAGAGAAGATTATTGACTCATATGACAAAATAGACTATCCGGATAAAAAATTAAACATCATTATCCTTGATAAATCAGCGAACATTAATAATATCAAATCAGAATATCCGGAAATAGATGACATCCAAATAGAAGACAATGACCTTTATGATTATATCCACAATCTCAATAGTGAATTCATAATTATCTTAAAAGACATTACTGACAATGATTTTATAAGTAAAGGAATTTTACACTATAAATATTTAAATAAGAAAATATCAATAGCCAAAGGCCTCGATAAATTCACATTAGGTCAGGAAGATGACATAACCAACAAAATAATAAATAAAGAAGTATACACCAACCTATCCCAAGACATACCAATTGATGTATACTATATATAATGCATAAAGATGGATTTTATTTATAAATTAAATATCTAAAATTTTAAAAATTATATAAAATCTAACTTATGTATGTTTATAAAAAATAGGATTGAATGAGTGAGTTTTATTTATAAATCAAATATTAAAATTTAAGGATTAGATAAAAATTTAATCCATATATAAAGTACTTTGGGCTGTATTTTAAGGATTTTTAAAATTTTAACTAATCCTCTTTTAAAAATGAGAAAAAATAAATTTTTATAAAAAATATGAATCTATTTTATTGATATAATTACCATTTCTTCTGTTCAGATGATGCTTTATGTTGGTTATGTCTTGTCTCAACCATTTCATCAAACCATCTAACCATTTCAGGATCTTGATGGTTGAAGAATAAACTATCACTGGTATTCAATTTTTTAATTTCCTCCATATCCTCATCACTTAACTTGAAGTCAAATACATCAAAGTTTTCTTTAATTCTTTCAAGATGTGTTGATTTACATAATACAACTACTTTTCTTTGAATTAACCACCTTAAGATTACTTGAGCAGCAGATTTACCATACTTTTTACCTATATTTACAAGTGTCTCGTTGGTAAACATGCCCTGCATGCCCTCACCAAAAGGAGCCCATGCAGCCATTTGAACATTTAAATCCTTCATATTCTCTTGAGCCCCATATTGCGCATTTAACGGATTGGTTTCTATCTGATTAACTGCAGGTACTATCTCGCGACCAAATAAACACATGTCAGTTATTCTATCAGGATAGAAATTTGATACACCAATAGCCCTAATTTTACCTTCCTTATATAAGTCTTCTAAAGCCCTATATGCACCATAATAATCTGCAAATGGCTGGTGAAGTAAAACCAAGTCAATATAATCCAAGCCTAATTTTTCAAGTGATTCATATACAGATTCCTTACATTTTTCATATCCATAATTATCAATCCAAATTTTTGTAGTGATAAATAACTCTTCACGGGGAACATCAGTTTCCTTAATTGCCTCACCAACTTGTTCCTCGTTGAAATAACTTTGAGCAGTATCGATAGACTTATAACCAACACTTATTGCATCAAGAACTGCTTGTTTTGTCTCTTCCTGAGGAATTTGATATACACCAAAACCTAAAATAGACATTTCTACACCATTGTTTAAAGTTACATATTCCATATCTACACCTTCAATAGTTTTTTAACTTGATGTTAAATAGTATGAATGTTTTCTTATATAAATGTTTCTTTATGAAACTGTTTATTTATGATATAATTCATATTTTATAGAGAAATATTTATAAAAAAAAAACCTAAAATCAAAATCAAAAAAATAAGAAAAATATTAGAAATCAAATTTAATATATAAATTAAAAGTTTTCAGTTTCCATAACAAGCTTAAAGAGAAGGTTTTTTAGAACACTAATCTCAACATCAGATAAACCAGAAGAAACCTTATCCTCCCAGGTATCTAAAATGGCTATTAATTCATCTGTTTTTTTAACACCTTCTGGTGTAAGATTAACAATCTTTTTTCTACGATTACTAGGATCCTCTTCCCTTGTAATCCAACCCTTATCTTCAAATCTTCTAAGTAGTTTAGCAGTATAACCTTTACTAACCTTAAATAATTTAGTTAATTCCATCTGAGTAGTATTATCCGAAAATCTCAATCTTATAAGAAATGGAGCTTCAGTTAAAGGAATTTCATTGTCCTTTAATAAATCACCCATATATTCACGATAACTATATACCAACTCTTCCACATAATGATATATTCTAATGGATTCAAAATTCTCTTCTTTAAATTGTTCTGAAAGTGCCATATTATCCCTTTAATAAAATAGGTAAAAAACGTTAAAACTTAATTAATAGTTATTGTATGAAATGATATATAAAGTTTCTTAAAATAACTGTTTTACTAAAAAACAATCAAATGTTTTAAATAATAAATAAAGATTATAATAAAAAATAGCATAGTATTTTAAACAATAAAAAATTATATTCAATAATTTAAAAAAGGAATAAATATTAAAATACAAATCCTTCCCAAATCAAATAATTTTAATCAATGAACATTAAATCCTATATTTTTTTATAATACATTCAATTAAAACCATTAAAAAAAAAAAATATTATTTTTTACCATATAATATTCCAGACCCATTTAAAAAATATAAACTAGCCTCTCTTTTCTTCATAAACTTATCGGTAGTATCTATTAATTCTACCTTTTCATAGCCTTTACTTTTTAATTTATCAACAAATCCATCCATATCCCCATATTTTCCCCTACTATAAATATCATGTAAGGCAAAGGTTCCCCCTTTTTTTAAAGTTCTTAAAGCCTCCAACAATATTTTTTGACGATCTCTTGAAGGAATATTATGTATACAATAATTACTAACAATTGCATCAAATGACCCGTCTTTAAAAGGTAGTTTAACAGCATTGCCTTCAATAAATTCAGTTCTAGCACTTACACCCTCTATTTTAGCATTATCTTCACATAATTTTTTATTGAACGATGCATATTCCTTTCCCCAACGGTCCAATCCTATTACATATGATTTTGGATTTTCTTTTGCTACAGCTATTGTTAATGCACCAGATCCACAACCAATATCCAATACTTTACCCTCTTCCACCACCCTTGAGAATTTTGCGGTCTTTTCAATTATTTCCTTTGAAAGCTTTCTTCCTCCATTATAATCAAAGGCTCTATATAACATATACATGTATAGACATATTAAAGCCATTATAATTGTAAGAACAAGAAATATAACAAATAATATTCCATTCCATCCTTGATTAATTACCAATATATTCTCCTTGAATATTAAGGATAAAATGAAAAATATAATAGCTCCTACCAAAAATCCAATAATCATTTGAATAGGCATCCAATTCTTATAATCCGGTTTCATATAATCACTTTTTAAAATTATAAAGAAAAAAATAAAAAATTAAAAAATATTCAATATTTTAAATAAAAAAATAAAGAATCAATTAATTAAAGCTTAATTTACTTATTTATTTATAAATTAAATAATGTCATATATAAACCTTTCTAAATTTTTAGGCATACCTAAAAAAATAATATTGTAAAATCATTAAAATGATAATACAATCATGAAAAAATAAAGAATCTAAAATAATTCCCCAAATTTAAGGTAATTCATATAAAATTTTAAAGACATTAAAATACATATTAATAGTTAAATATTAAAAATCTAAAAATTTATTAATAAGGGGGAAAAGTATGAACTATAGAATATGTCCTCACTGTAAAACATATATGGATTCAAATATTATAAGATGCAGTACCTGTGGAAGAGTATTATCTGATGTAATATACTCTGAGGAAGAATTAGAAAAGGAATATAAAAACTTTGAAAAATACATTAACAAAACATTAAATCCGAAAGGGGTTTTCTCAGATTTTAAAGCTTTACTAAAGGACCAATTTAACATAAAAGGTAATGATGAAAAGGACAACATCGCATTTACACTAACCATGGAACATTTAATTTATCAGAAAGATTTTAATCCATACACTTTAAGAAGAAGATATTTGGAACTTGCAACGGATTTAAATAACCTTAAAAAAATGCCTGTTGAAAAATATCAGGAAATGGTTCATGAAGATGCAAAAGGGATGTTCTTTCATATATTAAATACAAGGGAAATCCAATTTAATCTATATAACCATATTCCAGAACATACAGTACCTGTTTCAGTTGTAAAGAATAAACATGGAACAGGAACAAAGGTAGTTGCCACCGGTTTATTTGGTGTTTTCGGACTTGCAGGAACTAGTGGAGTAAAAGAAGAAACATATAATAAAGTAGTGCCTGCAAGGGACGAACTAACATATAAGGTAAATATTAACGCAAATGAAAACAACATAAGTATTCAAATTATTGACATTAATCAGGATAAGAAATTACCTAAGAACACATATAGTTGGAATCAGATTACTGAAGCAGATGCAGATGATTATCTAAAATCCAAGGAATTCGATGCAATATTATTAAAAGACTTTAATGCAGAAGAAATCACAGAGAGCATAGAAAATATTTACTATATCTTCCTAAATGAAGATCACCCATTAAGAAAAGCAATTAATATTCCTACCTTAAAAAGATTACTATTAGAGGATTTTAAAGAATATGTAAATAATCATGCTTATGGAAATTATGTTCATGAGATGAATGACGAGGCAAAACAGTTAGAGGAATTCTATACACTTAAAGAAAAGGGAATAATTACAGAAAGGGAATATCTAAATAAGAAAAATGAAATTCTGAAAACAAGTAGAAATGAGGAGAATAACGGTGCCCATAAGCAAATTAATTTCTGTCCAAATTGTGGAAATAAATTAGATAAAGATGATAAATTCTGCTCTGCATGTGGTACCAAAATCATATAATAAGTACCAAGTTTTGATTTGAAAATTTTTAATTTAAAGCATATCCATTTATAAAAATAAAGTTTTATAAGTTTTTTTATTAAACGAATTAAAATTGTTGATTTACGTAATTAATTTCTATTTAAGATTTAAACCATAATTAAAATAATCATTTACCTAGATTTATTCTAATTTCAAATAAATTCCATGCGGTTTACATATGGTAAGATTTAAATTTTTATTTTAAGAGTTTAACCATATTTAAAAAATGATTTTAATTTAACTTATTTTTTATCTTTTTATTCTTTATTTTAGCATAATAATAATTATTTTATCTATTTATATAAATAATTAAGCTTTTATAGTTAAATGTATTGATTTAGAAGCTTTATTCTTAAAAAAAAGATTTATATATAATTTAAGCTAAAAATTTTATTGTAAAAAAATATCTTAAAATTTAAGAAAACCATTTCAAAAAAAAATGGCTCTTTGTGATGTTTAAAAATTATTAAATTTATTTTAAACTTACAATTAATTCTTAGATTTCTATTAAAAATCTTCTAAATCGAATTAATATGATTTTTAATAATAAAATATTTTTTAATGAATTTATATTTAAAAATTGTAGGGGGACAAAATGTCGAAAAAATTTAGATTAATTGGTTTTTTAATGGTCTTTATTATTGTTTTCATTAGTCTTGGCGCTTTAAGTGCTGCTAATCTTAATGACAATAGTTCAACTGATTTAGGAGCAAATTCCTCTAATCAAAGCCAGGTTCTTAGTACAGTTATAGATTCCAACAACTCAGATAATTCAAATATTGTTAACAATTATACTAATTCAAATCTTAACAAAGCAGTTAACAATGATAATTCTATTAACAATTCACTTGATTCAAGTACAAATAGTACTAAAACATTGAATAATCAAGTTAGTGACAATTCAAACAAGGTCAATAATACTAATATTTCTACTAAATCCAGTACCCAAGTATTAAAAATCAGTAGCAAACCTACCAGTTTCAGTATTTCACAGATTACCAGTGCTTCAAAGACTGTTAAGGCATATTACATTGCCAATGGTAAATTACCTAGCACTGTAACCGTCGGGTCAGTAAAACTCACCTTAGCCCAATTCCTATACTACCAGTCAAAAGCCATTAGCCAACTAAACTCAAACAACAAAGCAAACATCCAAATCATAGGATCTTTAGATGAACCGTCACGTCCAAATTCCGGTGACTCAGTAAACGGTAAATTAAGTAAATCTGCTTATGTTGATTCAGCTACAAGAACCTATAAATTTATATTGAATTACGATCAAGGTCCAAACTACTCAACTACAACCATAGGTAGAGTTTCATATAATAGATTAATTGAAGCTTTTAGTGTTGTTCTCGATTATTATAATAGTAATAATAAATTACCTAGTACTATTAACGTTAAATACAATTCAAAAACTACTATTCCATCAAGTACTTCCAATACAAATACAAGTGTTAAGTCTTTTACTATTAATCAAATAGTTTCAGCTTCAAAAGTTGTTAAGGAATATTATGATAAGAATGGTAAATTACCTAGTACTGTAACTGTTGGTTCTGTAAAACTTACTTTAGCTCAATTCTTATATTATGAATCAAGAGCTATTAGCCAACTAAACTCAAACAACAAAGCAAATATCCCGATTGTTAATAAGAGATTTAATGAGCCTTCAAGACCAAATACAGGAGATTCCATTAATAAAAAATTAAGTAAATCCGGATATGTTGACTCTGCAACTAGAACCTATAAGTATATCTTAAATAATAATCAGGGACCTAATTACTCAACTACAACCGTAGGTAGAGTTTCATACAATAAATTAATCGAAACCTTCTGTGAGGTTCTCTCATACTATGAAAATACCAAAGCATTACCTGCTTCAGTATATGTTCATAGTAACAGGGTTGGAAACTACACTTACATGTCAGTTCCATCAACCACTAATTATTTAAACGGCCAGGTATTTACTGTAACCTTAATAGATTCTCAAGGAAATATAGTTAAATCTCAAAAGATTAGCTTAAAAATTAACGGCATTACATATACCAACACTACCAATTCAAAAGGTGTTGCAAACTTTGTAATTCCAAAATTAAATGGTAAATACACTGTAAACTATTATTATACCAATAGTAACAATAGATTATCCTCAAGTGGTTCAAAGACAATATCTATTATCAACAGTAATGTTACAAAGATTACAGGTACCAATCTTAATACCTTAAATAATTCTAATGTTAAGTATAATGTTACCTTAAAAGACGCATATGGAAATCCTATAGCAAATCAACAAATAAGCTTTAAAATTAGCGGTATTTCTACTATTTATACTGGAAAAACCAATTCAAAAGGAATTGCTAGTGTAACAATTAATTTACCAGCTGGAAACTATATCATAACATATAGCTTTGCTGGAAATAGCAATTATCCAAAATCAAGTGGAATGTCCAATATTTCAGTAAGTAATATGATAAGAAGTATCCCAATTAATTCACTTATAGACTCTGCAAATTGGGTTAAAGACCAGTATAGTGCAGTGCTAAATGGTACCAAATATACATTTGATAAATACGGTGTTTCTTCCGACGGCAAATATATTATGGCTATTGGTAGACCATCAGCTAGTGGTGAACTATCAAAATATGGTTATACATTTTATAGAAGTGTATTTGAAAGGAAATGTCCAATATGTGGAGGTACACATCTTTACTGGAGCATATTCTGGGCAGGTAATGAATATGATAATTATGGAGTATTCCCTGCAACAGGTAACAAAGAAGGTGGTTCAGCCGAGGGACATATCTTCTGTGCTGACTGTGATGCAGATTTCTCCTGTATAGATGGTTTAAACCATGTTTCTAATTCAGTTAATAACCTTAAGAAATTAGTTGCCACTGTAAGAGCGGCTAAATCAGATGCATATGCTTTATTAAATGGAAGTATGAAAAATGTAGATATTGCATCTACGGTTGGTAAACTTCCTTCCATGGTAACTATCGAAGGTACTCCGTTTACATTAAGCCAATATTTCTATTATGTTTGTAGAGCCATATCCCAGTTGGATGATGGAAACACTAAGGATTTATCATTGATTAACACAGTAGCTTCACCATCAGATCCAAACCGTGGAGATAGTATTAGTGGTGCTAGCTTATCCAAATCAGGATATGTTGATTCTGCAACCAGGACATACAAATACATTTTAAATAATGATCAATGTCCTAATTACTCAACTACAACTGTAGGTAGAGTTCCATATAATGATTTAGTTAAATTATTTACAGAAGTCTTAATCGATTATGGTAACAACAAGAAATTACCTAGTAGCATTACTGTAAATACTTAAAATAGTTTAAGATAAATTCTTAAATTATTTTTTTTACTTTTTTTAAATTCAACTTCATTGGTTCTTATCAAATAATTAAAAATAGCCTAATTTTAAGATACAATTTATGAAAAAACTTTGATTTAATCAACATAATATTTAAATTATATAAAATAAGAATTTTTTATAAAGATCTAAACCAATCAAGTATATATTTCAAAGGTAATAAAACGGAATTTTTTATAAAGATCTACCAATTAGATATATAAGGTTTAAAGACAAATAAAAAAAATCTTTAAAAGAAAATATTTAAATTTATGCTTACTTAGGATTTACTAATATAAAGAATCCGTCTAACCTTCCAAGAAATTAAAATAAAAAAATAGCTAAAAATTAAAGATCAAATTTAATGTTTTTTTAAACTACCTTATAACCACAATGCCTACAAAAGGCGTCTTTCTCATCCAATTGTTTCCCACAGTTAATACAAAAGATTTGTTTAGTTTTAAATCTTTCACCACAATTATTACAGAATATATCCTCTTTTTCTACTTTTGAATTACATTTAGAACATAAATACTCCGGTGTTAATTTAGTTCCACAGTTAATACAATACAAATCATCTTCCCCACATACATTTCCACATTTCTCACATCTATTCCTTGTTACAATATGTGCTTGCTGATTTAATTGAATATTATCCGTATTAATCATTACATCATTATCTCCAATTATCGGTTTACTGTAGAAATCAGTTTCATTTTCAATCTCAACGATTAAACCCCTCATCGTAGCTATCCTTTTATCATCAGAGGGATGTGTAGATAAAAAATCGATTTTATTAGGATTGTTTTTACTCATTCTTTCCCAGAAATTAGGTATACTGTGGATATTATATCCTGCCCAGTAAATAATAGCCATTCCTAAACGATCTGCTTCCAATTCCTGATCCCTTCCAAAAGGCATTAAAATAAGTGAATTATAACCAATATCTGCCGCATATGATAAATCAATCAAGCCATTACCTATTTCACCATGGCCTAAAAGAGCTAATCCAAGTCCACCAAGTCTTGTAAGTGTTGTGATACTGTCTTTCCTTTTTTCCTTACTTAATTTAGTTCTTGAATGATCAAGTAATGCATGGGCCATTTCATGACCCATGATAAAAGCTATCTCTTCTTCAGTACCTGCAATGGAAAACATTCCGGAATACATTACAATCTTTCCTCCAGGCATACAGAAAGCATTTACTGTATCACTTGATATTAAATGAAATTCCCAATCATAATAATCCTCAATATAATCAAGCCTATTAATTTTTGCAAGATAATCTGTTACTGATTTAATCAAATTGTTAGCTACTCTCTGCAAAACCTGACCATAAGGTGTTTCATCAATGATTTTATTCTGTTGAATTATAGCATTATATTCAGCATAACATTCATCAAGAAACTTATCATCATCCAATATATCAAATGCCGCCTTTCCTGTAAAGGGATTAATTTCACTTCTATCATCTTTTCTCATATATTCACCCATTATTATTCTTAAAATAAACTATAGATTTAAAAATATATAAGATTTTATATTATCTTAAAAGAATTATTCCCTAAAAAGATTCATAATATATACATTTAGATAAAAAATATATGAAAAATTAAAAATTTTAAAATGAGTAATTCCTAAAATAAAAATAAAAAAAGAATTGTTTAAATCAATTATTAGTTTATAAGTCTTAAAGATTTTATAAAACATAGCCTTCCTAAAATAGAAAAAACTAAAAAATGGTTTGAACCAAATATTAAACAGATTATAAAATTAAAAAGATTTAAATTATATTTTTAAGTAATTTAAAAAAATAAAAAAAAGAATTGTTAAATTATTGAACCGGATATAAATTATATCTCATAGTTCTTGATTTAATATCATTAAAGTTATCATCAATTAGAAGTTCACCATCTTTAAACACAGTTCTTAAGATGTCCTCTCCAGGACTATCAATTGGAACTGTTTTAAAGTTTTGACCATCATATAATAATTTTAATCTTCCTTTTTTAGATTTTTTACTGTTATCTAATGGTTTCTTAAATATATCAAACCATTTACCATCCCTATATTGGGCGGAACATTTAAATGCAGTTCTTTGAGTATCACGGGTGACATCAGAATGTAATCCTCCACCCATACCAAATATAAGGTTTTCAGCTGCCCAATCATGGGCTTTAATACCAAACAGGATATCACGTATCTTATGGTAATTTAATCCGTCACCCCATAAAACACCGACATTGGCATTGAAAATCTTATAACCTTTATTATTTAAATGAGTACCAAATCCCTTTTCAATAATTTCAAGACAATCCAATGTAGTGGATACAGGTTCTCCACTATCTGGACGAAAAACAATTTTATTTCCTTCTTTTCTATCTAAAAATTTCTTAATCTCATTATTGAGCTGATATCCATCAAAGCAAGCATTTCTTAAAAAGTTCTTATAGTCATAACTGTCAATTACCATTGACAAGACACCGTCATGTGCACTTCTAACTACATTTATTGCCTGGTTTAACTCATTATCAGGACCTTGTGATGTCATTACACTATGTTCAGTTGCTTGAACTGAAAAACCTTCAATTTCAGGAGTATTATAATAATTAGGTGGAACTGTAAGTGCAACTAAGGTATCAGTGCCGGCAAAGCTAAGCAAATGTGCAGAACTACATAATTTTGCAGATTCAGTGGAACTGGCACCACGGTATCCGAAATCGTGTAACATGAATGGAAGATTATCCTTAGAAGATCCGGTTACATCAAGATAAAAATCGCATAATTTCTTGACCTCTGCAGACAATGTTGCAACGGTTGAAGGATACCATACCTGCTGGAGTAATGGTTCAAGATAGTTTGTTAACCAGAAACAACGTTTATCAGTATTTTCGACTGTCATTAAAACATTGCTTACATTTACAGGAGTTCCCTCAGGAACCGCCTTAATCTCAATTGGAAGTTTACCGTCAAGTTCCCTTGCAATGTACATCCAATCGTCATAATTAAATATTCCATCTCCAAGATGAACCTTCATAATCTCATTTGCTTCTTCAACCTTCTCTTCAGTTACAATATCTCCCACCAGGTATTTCTTAAGAATATATTGCAAACCATAGAAGATTGTTTTATTAAATTCCGCTCCGGTTCTATTTTCAAGATATGAATAGATTTTTTCAGTACCTTTTGGATAGAAATAGTGGTGTGTAATCTTATAACTATCTGTTAACAGACATATATTGTTTTCTATCATCAAATCACCATAAAATAATTTAAAAGCTTAATATTATTAAAGTGTTTTATAAATAATGAATTTCTAAAACCATTAATTTAGATAATATTCTAAAACAAAATAAATAAGAATTCTAATATTTAACTACTTAGATTAATCGTTTATACAATATTCACTACCCTCAATTTATCATATAATAATATTAATTTTATTTTATTAGTTACACTTAATATAATTATTTAAAAATTCAAAAATTCAAAGGAATAATCCCTTACAAAAGAAATCAATAAAAGATATGACTATTTAAAAATTCAAAATTACAAAACAAATCCATAAAGGGAGATTATGATTAAAATTTAAAAAAAAGATTCCATTTATATCATGCTTAAATTAAAACATGCTTTATATGTTTTTAGAAAAATTAGTTAAAAACCCTTAAAAAAAAGAAAAAAAGACAAGAATTGTCTAAATAAAAAATTTAAATTTTATTTTCTTCTTCTTGGAATCAATAGGCATAATAAAGCAATTAAGAATGCCACTATAGGAAGACCAGTTGCTGGAGTTCCTTGAGCTATACCAGTTAAATTCTTTTCACTATTATGATCAACCGTATTGCTGTGGTTGTTTTTGTTGGTTTTATTATTAGTGTGATTAGTGTTATTATCTGTTTTATTTTCTTTAACACTAGTTGTATTGTTTGTAGTTATATTAACAGTTTCATTAGAACCTGCAATAACAATATTTGTATAATTTCCAGGTTTAACTGTATTAAATATAACTGTAAAGTTAGCTGATTGGCCGATACCTAAAGTGTTTAAATAGGTAAAGACATTATCATTTTTAACCCAATTGTCACCATTGAAACCTACATAGTTTAAACCTGTATAATTGGATTCCACAACATAAACACCGGTTAAGTTATAATCACCAGTGTTAGTAACAACAATAGTAAATGAGGTTAAATTACCTACAAATACATTTGGATTATTTGCT
>NZ_BAGX02000035.1 GCF_000320505.1 Methanobrevibacter boviskoreani JH1 | reverse complement strand
TAATTTCCAACTCCAGAACTAACATTATTTACTAATATACCTGATTGGTTTGTAGTGAATATAATAATTAAATCTGCAGTTTGGTTTGGTTCAAGGGTATCATTTAATATCCAGGTATTATTCTCAGGATTATATACCCAATTATAAGTGGATTCAAATGATTTATAGATTAAACCATTACTGAAATCATTATCACGAACAAAGATTCCAGTTAAATTACAATTTCCATTATTCATAACAGTAATATTGAATTTAGCATCATTTCCATTAAATACAATAGGTGTAAGTGTTTCCTTGACAACTGTTTCATTAGCACCTTCAGATAAACGGAATAAAAATGAATTTTGGGTTCCTTGAGGTGTTATAAGGAATTTGAAATCATAAATCCTAAATGTTCCGTTGTCTAAAACTTTAACATTGTTAGAGCTGTTAATTCTTAAACCTGAATTATATTTAGAAACTACATCCTGAATCATGGTATTATTACTGTTTAAATAATCGCCATCAGTTAAAATGTTTAACTCATTTTGTAATGGTGTACCATTGTAATATTCATAAATTAATATTTTAAGTAGATCTGAGATGTCTTCTCCATTTAACCTGTTAAATATTGTATAGTTATCAAAAACAACACCGTCTACAAGAGAGTCAGAGTATTGTTCTGCACAGTAACCAAGATAACCGTTATCAAAAGTTGATTGGTTTTCACTATAATTACCATTAACAATTCTATCGTTATTATAGGACAATATCTTTAAAGAAGAGCTATTAGAATTAATAATATCAACCTTGTTTAAAGCGACAATTGCTTTATCGTCTTCTGAAATATCATCATTACTAAAACTGGAGTTAACAATTGTAGAGTTAATTGAATAAATTGTTGAACCAATTTTAGCATTATTGTTTTCAAAAGTGGAATTAACAACAGTCATATTATTCATACTTATTGCTCCACCATAATTTTGAGCAGTATTGTTTATAAATTTAGAATCGCTTATACTGTCATTTGTACCTCCACTAACAACGGCACCACCGTTATAATAAACAGCTTTATTATTAGTGAAATTTGATGACTCAATATTGTTATTGGTACTGTTAGGACTGAATAGTACCGCACCACCCATAATAGCAGAATTGTTATCGAAACTGCTGTTTATGATTTGGGTGTTATTTGCAAAAGCATATACAGCTCCACCTTTAGTAAATGAAGAGTTAGTGTTATTAATTACATCCTTTCCATTATTGGTGAAAACAGAACCAATTATAGTGTTATTTTCTATAGCCTCATCAACATATGCACGGTATGCAATAGCTCCACCTCTTACAGCAGAGTTATTATTAAATGTACAATTAATTACTGAATTATTAGATCTAGTAAATAATATTGCACCACCTTTCTCATATGCCATATTATTTGAGAAGGTGGAATTGATAATCTTGTTTCCAATACCGTTTAATAATAATGCGCCACCACCCATAACACTATTGTCATATGCAACGTTATTTGTGAAATTGGAATTTATAATAGTTATAGGATTGGTACTACCACCACCATATATAGCGCCACCTTGATCATCAGCTACATTATTATTAAAACTAGAACCATTAATCAATAGATTTGATGATTTTTTATCATTAAAGATTGATCCACCATCAGTAGCTCTAGACTTATTAAATGTAGAATTGATAATCCTAGTGTTGCTTCCTGTATTATAAATTGCAGCTGCTAAACCAGCATAACAATTTCTAAATGTGGTATTATCAAAGACAGTATTGTTTACTGAACTAGCATATAAATATGCTCCACCACCATATGTAGCCTGACACCTTTCAATTGAGGTGTCTTTAAAGACAGTATTGCTTACACCTGGATAAATGAATACTGCACCTCCGGCATTAGCATAACAATTTCTAAAAGTACAATTTCTAATATTTGTATTACTATTTCGAATCAATAATGCTCCACCATAACTATTAGGAACATTTCCATTTATAAAGGTTAAACCGTCCAAGGTTACATTTGGTGATTTAATTACAAATATCCTATTTTTGGATTGACCATTGAATATAGGAGTAGCACCTTCAGCAGCTTTAAGAGTTAAAGATTTACTAATAACTAAATTTGTATTATTTTCACCAGAAAAAATCCCGTCATTTATAATAATTGTATCGCCACTCTTACTAGAGTTTAGTGCTAAATTTAAATTATTATAAGGATTATCAACACTTCCATCACCATCAGTTGTAGTATTTCCCCCTACATAATAAACATTGGATTGATTACCTTGGGGATCTTCTAGATTAAGATTTGTATTATTACTAACAGTAGATGTAGCATATTGTGAATCTGATACATTATTTAAATTAGTATTATTATCTGCAGCAGAAACCGCCCCTACAGAAATTACAAGAAGAGTAAATAAAAACAATAAAGTAAATGTTTTATTATTTAAAATAATTACACCCCTTATAAAAAAATTTATAATCATTTTAAAAATAAATGAAGCTTTTAAAATTTGCTCTTATCTTTAAAATATCTAAAAATTATTAGAATTGAAATTCTAAATAATTTAAGTAAATATTAAATTAATAAGTTGATTGATTAAATTTAAAATTAAATAAATTTAAAGTTATAACACAATTCTATAAAAATGTATAAAATCGCCTGAAACAATAAAAAAATATTTAATTAAACCTATTATTCTATCTTAAATTATAGATTAAAATAATATTTACTATTAATTATTTATATTTACTTAAAAATAAATTTAATGGATTTTAAGAAATATTAAAAATAAACAAATAAAGATAAATATCTAAAAACAATATAAACACCATAAAAATAGATTTTAAAAATTTAAAAAAAATAGATAAAATATGTACAGTAAAATAATAAAATTAAAAAAAAGTTAAAATTTTAAAAAAAATAGAAATGAAACTTTAAAAGGTTTATGTTTAAAACCAATCATTTTTAATTGAATTACATATGCCAACTTTAAAATAGCTTTTAAAAATAAAAAATTAAAAATCTAATTTAATGTTTAATCTACCTGCAACAAAATGTATAATCTTGTTTAAACCTGAGAAGAAACCGTCATAATGTTTATTGTGAATATTTGATATAAAATCCTCCATACGATCATCTAATTCCTTTCTATAGGAAGAATTATTATAATCATGTTTTGTAAAATAATGGATTTGTACGGAGTAATTCCTATCCTCCATTGTGAAAATATAGGTTACACCGATATTACTATTATTCGTTTTAGGTCCCCTTGAGGGATTCATAAAATACTGACGGGATACATTATTTCCACCTAAATCAACGGTACTGGTATTTAAAACCTTATAATTACCATGTTCCAAATGAGCTAATTTCTTCTCGGACACGGACGTTATACAGCCTTCTGGCCAATCATCCCACAAATCCCATACAACATAACGGTTAGTAATGGAATTATTGGTTTTAGCCTTATCTGTCCAATTTACCTGTTTTGTGGTATTCCATGCCTGTGGAACGTTTACGGTACTATCACCAAAAGTAATTCTATTCTCAGTACCCCAGGATAAAATACTATTAACCGTGCTTAAATTAGCAATCACATAAAGAAACATTATAACTATAATAAAACTGATCAACATGTCTTTTTTTCTCATTTATTCACCTCTAAAAATATTAATTATCTTCTTCCTCATCTTCCATACCTTTATGAGAGGTTTTAGTCCATCTTCTCTCAACCCTTGTAATCATAACCCACATTGTTTTAAAGAACAATGGAATCAGGTGGAAACAATAAAGCCAATATTCAACCAAGTCTATAATAAATCTTTTAAATTTCTTATCATCACGTAAAAGTGCAATGGTTATTCCCGGGAAAAATCCGATAGCTGAGATAAAACCGATTATCAAAGGTGCCTCCATACGTATTACAGTCGGAATATGTAGTATAAACCATGCAATTATATTTACGATAAATATAATAAAACCAACGAAAATGAATAAATTAAATGCATAATTACTGATATGTGAAATGATACCTATTTTTTTAAAGAGAGGTAATTTACAGGTAAGAATTCTTGAAAAATACACAAACAATGTTTCAAAATTACCCATAGCCCAGCGAACCCTTTGTCTCATGAAGTCACCCCAATTATCGACAGCCTCCTGATAAACAGCAACTTCCGGACAATATCTAATCTCACCACCATTAATCAATATCTTAACACTTAAATTTAAATCCTCAGTAACAGCAAATCCGTCCCATTTTCCAGATTTAATAATAGCATCTTTTTTAACAAACTGACCATTTCCACCAAGAAACCCGTTAAACTTAAGATTGTCCTTAGCCCTAAGTATATTTCCAAAACCTGCAAATTCCACATCCTGCATATTAGTTAGGAAATTCGTATCTCTATTATACATCCTTACACGTGACTGAACACCCTGTATCTTAGGATCGTTTAGATATGGCATCAATTTCTCTAAAAAATCGGGATGTACCTGGGTATCTGCATCAAATACCCCTACAACAGATCCATTAGCCAATGAAAGGGCATCGTTAAGTACAAACCCTTTACCTTTACCTGCTTTAGGTGGTCTACGAGTAATTATTCTCAAATTAGGGATTTCCTTCTTAAGATCAGATAAGATTTCACCGGTTTTATCCTCAGAACCGTCATTTACAACAATAATCTCAAAGTTAGATTTACCTTTATAATTATAATCCATGCCTCCAATGCTTCTAACAGTTGATTCGATAGTGTATTGTTCGTTATGTGCCGGAATAATAACGGAAACAAAAGGAGGTATCTCATATGGAGTTGGCTCAGTCATTTTAAATAGACTCACAATTGCTAAAAATATCATCATCACAGAAGGGATAAATATAATCCATTGAAGGAATGTTACATTACGGGATATAATACCATCTGCAATAAGGATTACAGAAAGCACTAGAAGCAAAGTGGAATATAGTTTTTCAATCCCCAATTCCACATTCTTCTCGGTCATCTTAGATTTAACATTAATTACAGATTTAACATTAGATTCATGTTTTTTAAGGGCAACTTTAATAACAAATTTAATCTCTTCAGGAGAATAATCTTCAAAGACAAAACCATAATTCGTTTCTATAAAAATACTGTAACCTAGATCATCATCTAAATTAAAGATATAGATTATGGGTATATCCAATTTATTGATAAGTTTACCTAACTCTTCACCATTTAATTTACCATAGATATCTAAACTCAAAAATACGATATCCGGAGTGTTTTCTTCAATAAAGTAAAGGGCCTCCTCACTATTATCAGAAACGCCTAAGAAGATATAATGTTCAGAATTTACCGTTTTTTTAATATTATCAATAGCTATATTACTTTTAGAAACAACATATACAGTTGGAATCCTTTCATGCTGTTTTTCAGTAACTAAACCATTATTACCATTATAGACAGTTATAGCCAAATCATCTGTCTTATTTGCATTATTTAATGATGAGATTTCATTATTAGCTATTTGATAAATAACATCATCATCAGTACCATCCATATTAACTGTATCATTATCATTTATACCACTAGCACCATTATCAACATCCCCATCTGCACTAACAAGATCATCATCATTTATACTGTTAGTACCCTTACTAACATCATCATCGACATCAATACCTTTATTGTTCATATCCCTGTCTGCAACAACAATATCCCTATCTTTATCCAATATTACACCTCCTTTTAGTTTTTTATTTAAATAAATAGATCCATTAAAAATGAAAAACCATATTAAATCAATTGAAAAAAATACTATTAAATCTTTAAAATACTTAACATTAATAAAGCAATTATAGAAAAAATCTAATTTTTATCAGTGGTTGGCTAAAAACTAACAAATATTCATAAAAAGGACCTTATAATAGATAATTTTGTATTTCAAGTAGAATTCCATATGTAAAAATTTAAATTGTAGTGAACCCTATTAAAAATAACAAATAATATTAAATTAAATTAAATTATTCCAATAATAAAACAGGAAATTTCATTTATATTATTAGATTTATTTAAAAAATACATTTATATAAGTATATTTAATAAAGTAATTAAAGTTTTATATTTTACAAAAATAAGGTTTTAAAAATTTTAGGATTGAAACAATCACTTCATTTGAAATACAATTTGCTTAAAAAAAAGAGATATCAATTTTAAAAAAAAAAATATTTTTCTTGAATCCTTCAAAAAATAAAAAAAACTAAAAAAAATTTATTTACCTTTTACAAAACCCTGAGCCATATTAAGTTTTTCAGCATCAACTTTAGAACGTTTAATTGCAAAGTCAACATTTAGACCAATCGTACGTTTATTAAAGGGTTTTGTAATAAAGCCATAGGAAGAGCTTTCCAAGACTTCATTAAAAGTATTATCATCAGAGTATGCAGTTAGAAAAATACAAGGCAAATTAAGTTCTGAAAGCCTTTTGGAAACATCAATACCAGTCATCTCACCTTTTAGATGAATATCCATAATAGTTAAATCTGGTGATAATTCCGCTGCAAGATTAATTGCATCTTTACCATTATCAGCTATGCCTACAACATCATAACCCAACTCTTCCAATGTAAATTTTAAATCCAGTGCCGTAATTGACTCATCTTCTACAATCAATATAGTATTTTTCATAAATATCCTTCCAACAACATTTTAAAAAAAAATATTATTTATAAATTTTAAGATTTAACCCTATCAGAATATGAAAGATTATTTTTAAAGAAGATGAAAATGAAAAATTAAAAAAATCAAACTTTGAAAAACAAATAATATTAATCAAATCTTAAAAAATATATTAATTTTTTAAATGATTGTTTAAATATATATTTGAAAAAAATTACATCTAATCAATCAATGACCTAAATTAATAATAAAATACATTCCGCTTAAATATATCTTATTATTAATAAAAGTATTTGAAAAGCTATATTCTTAAAAATGATTTAATTTAAGCTTTAAAGAAAATTTGAATTAAAATCGTTTATTTTAAAGAATATTTTCATAAAAAACATTTAAATCAGATATAATAAATAAATTTACAATATTAATATATAGATTTCTATTTAAATATTTATCTATTTAATTTTTTAATAAATTACATATTAGAGTATATAAACTCATTTTAAAAACAAAAATAATTAAACAGTTACAAAAATTATAAAAAAAATTGATAAAAATTAAATTAACAACCCTAGAAAAAAACCTTTTTTAAATTAAATGAAACTGAAAGAAAAATACAATAACTAGAAAAAGAGTTTATTTGTTTTAAGAATAATTAAAAAATAGAGTAATTACTTACAGATAAAATAAAAAAATAGAAAAAAACTAATAAAATCATCAAAATAAAGTTAAAAAATCAATTTAATGTAATTAAAAAAAATAAGTAAAAAATTACTTATTTAAAAGTTCATTAATCTTATCAAATAGATCTTCAAAAACGAAAGGTTTATTGACAAAAATTAGATTTTCGGATTTAATGAAATCATCAAGTTTCTTATCATGATTAGTTCCAGAAATAATAATAAATTTATAACCATCATCTTTAAACTTATTATAAATATCAATTCCAACAAATCCAGATTTAAGTTTTAAATCAGTGATAATTAAATCCGGTTTCTTATCAGAAATGATTTTTAACGCATCATAATAATCATCTGAATGATAAACAGTAAAACCTTTATCTTTTAATTTGAAACATAAATCCAAGGAGATTATTGCCTCATCTTCTATGACTAATATTGTTGTTATTATAACACCCTCAACAAATCAAATATCATCATAAGGGAACCTGATTTCACAGGCAAACCCTTTATCAGAATCAATAATTTCAAGATCTCCATCAACTTGTCTAGTTAAAGAATTTATAATAATCTTACCCAAGGAGTCTTTAGATGATTTTCCCTGTAAACCTATACCATTATCTTTATAACTGAAAAGAAGAACATCATTTTCACCTTTTAAGCTACAATAAATTTCTTTTTTGCCTTCAAAATCATCAGGAAATGCATATTTAATTGTGTTTATAATTAATTCATTTAAAACTAATGAAAATGGCATGATTGATTGTATATCCAGATTTAAATCCTCATCAATATCATACTTAAAGTCAATTTTCCAAGGAGAATATAAATCTAAAAAAAGAGATTTAAACTGCTTAAAAAAACTAGATAAATTTACACAGCCAAATACATCACCGGAGTAAAGTTTTTCATGTACAATTGACATTGATGAAATAAACAGTTTCATAGATTCAATAACTTCACTATCATCGTATCCAAATCTTTGTTGCAAATTAATTAAACTATTTAAGATTTGTAAATTATTTTTAACTCTATGATGTACTTCTTTAAGTAATAAATCTTTCTGATTAGAAGTTTCAATTAGTTCCAATTTATCTTTAATAACTCCCTCATCATGTAAAACAACTATTAGTAATGAAGGTTCACCATCAATAATAATATTTGAAAAATATATTTGTAAACAAAGAATCAAGTCACCAGTATCATAAAAAATATTATCCATAAAAGCAGATTGGAACTTAGAGTCCTTTAAATCTCTTAATAATTCACGTATAGAAACATTAAAATCATTATAATCAATAAATCTACTAATTAAAATGTCTATAAATTCGTCCCAACCGGATTTTTCTATAATATCCCCATCTATTTCAAATAGGTTATAAAAATTATCTTCATACTGAACTTTACAATCTTTCCATGTAATACCCAAAAAAGAAATAATCTCATTAACCTGGTCATTAACAGCTAAATGAACATTGAAAAATGGCTTAATATATTTCATTAAATCTTCTTTATCTTTATATTCATATTTCATGAACATCCCCATTTAACTAAAAAAAAATTTGTAACAAAACCTTAAAAATAATATTTTTAATACCTAAATTAAAATTTTATTGTTTATACTATATAAGTTTTTTATAAATTTAATATTCAGACAATTAAATAAAAATGTATACTTATAAATAAAAATAAACATTAAATAATTCATTAAAACCGATTAATATACAAATAATTTATACACTCCACAAATATTAAACAAGGTTTATAATATATCAAACAAAGTTTATAAAAAATCAAATATAAGATTTGATCTCTAGACATATAAATATAAAAATATTATCATAAAACATTATTTTTTATCAATATTAAAGAAAAAATGAGATTTAAATCAAATTTAAATATTAAAAATAAATTATAAAAGTTTAAGAAATATAAATAAAAAAACAAGAATATGGAAAATATTAATTACTGAATTAAAATAAATACAATATTAAAGTTATAATCAATTAGTGAGGAAAGACAATGTGTACTGCAGCAAACTATTTATCAAAAGATCATTATTTTGGACGTAATTTTGACTATGAACTATCATACAATGAGAAGATAACCATAACTCCAAGAAATTATCCATTAGAATTTAGGGTTGAAGATACAATAAACAATCATTATGCGTTTATTGGAATTACAGCAGGTATTGAAACCTATCCATTATATTATGATGCTACAAATGAAAAGGGATTAAGTGTAGCTGGTTTAAATTTCACAGATTTTGCAGACTATAAAGAGATAGATGAAAATAAAACCAATGTTGCATCTTTTGAATTTATTCCTTGGATTTTATCACAGTGCAAAGATGTTAAAGAAGCAAGAAAACTCTTAGAAAATCTCAATATTGTTAATATTCAGTTTTCAGACGAGCTTCCAAACTCATCACTTCATTGGATCATTTCAGATAGAAATGAATCCATAACCGTTGAGACAGTTGAAGAGGGCCTTAAGGTTTATGACAACCCAGTAGGTGTTTTAACAAACAATCCCCCATTTGATAAACAGTTATTCAATTTAAATAATTATAGATACTTATCCAGTAAAACACCAGATAACACATTTAGTGATGATTTAGATTTAATGGCATATAGTCGGGGAATGGGAGGTTTAGGTTTACCTGGGGATTTATCCTCAATGTCCCGTTTTGTAAAAGCAAGTTTCACCAAAATGAATTCACTATCCAGTGAAGATGAACTTGAAAGTGTTAGTCAGTTCTTCCACATTCTTGGATCAGTTGAACAACAAAGAGGCCTTGCATTTATTGAAGAACCGGATAAATATGAAATCACTATTTATTCCTCATGTGTAAATACAGATAAGGGAATCTATTATTATAGAACCTATGAAAACAGCCAGATTAATGCAGTCGATATGCATAAAGAGGATTTGGATTCTGAGAGTTTAATTTCATATCCTTTAATTAACAAACAGAATGTAAACTATCAAAACTAGATTAACGTTAAAAAAAATAATTCTTATAATTATTTTTTAAACTTTTTTTAAATCATTTATAATAAATCCAATAATTCAAATAAAAAAAAATAATTCTTATAATTATTTTTTAAACTTTTTTTTAAATCATTTATAATAAATCCAATAATTCAAATAAAAAAAAAATAATTCTTATAATTATTTTTTAAACTTTTTTTTAAATTATTTATAATAGACCCAATAATTCAAATAAAAAAAAAAATAATTCCTATTTTTAAATTTCTAAATTAAAAAAAATTACAAGAACAAAAAAATAATCAAAATAAAATCTAAACCAGAAAAAAATAAAAAAATAATGAAACTATAAAAATAATTTCATTTAAAGGGATACACCTGATCCAAACTCTTCATTGATCTTTTCAAGCCATTTAGCGATTTTAATGTTCTGTGGACATAATTTAGTACATTCACCACAGGCATCACAGTCTGCAGCAGAGCCAAACTCTTCACCCATTGAAAGAGTTGTATAATATATTGGAGCGTTAGCTGCATCGACGCCTTCCCTTTTTGAATCATTGTATAATCTAATATATTTTGGTATTGGAATATTATGTTCACATGCGGGAATACAATAATTACAATCAGTACATGGAATAACCACATCATTATTAATTAAAATAGATGCCTCACCTATCATATAAGACTCATCTAATGTTAAAGGCTTAATATTCTCAAAGATATTAAGGTTATCCCTCATTTGTTCAATACTACTTACACCGGACAAAATAACCATAGGATCCAAACCAGAACAGAACTTAAATGCCCATTCAACTGGACTGATATCAGGATTATATCTTTTAAATAAGGAGTCTACAGAACTAGGAATATTTACCAACATTCCACCTTTAATAGGTTCCATTATAATAAGTTCCTTACCATACTCTTTTACCAAATTACAACATTTCCTTGCCTCTATTGAATCACTATCCCAATCAAGATAATTAACTTGCAATTGTACAAATTCAATCTCAGGATGTTCATCTAATATCTTTTTAAGGAATTTAGATTTGTCGTGTAATGAAATTCCAATATGCTTAATTTTACCTTCCCTCTTTTTATCCACTATAAATTGAAAAGCATCAGTATTTTCTACAGCTTTCCTTGTCCATGTAGAAACATTGTGTAACATATAATAATCAAAATAATCGACACCACATCTTTCCAACTGTTCATTGAAGATTGGTTCTAATTGTTCCCTCTTCTCAATAGAAAACATAGGCAATTTATCTGCAATAATTACATCTTCACGGGGATATCTCTCAATAACTGCTTTTCTTAATGCCACTTCACTCAGTCCCTCATGATAAGGATAAGCGGTATCAAAATAATTATATCCCTTTTCAATATATTCGTCCACCATCTGATTAACCTGTTATTGATCTATGCTAGTTAAATCATTCTCATCTGAAAGAGGCAACCTCATTAAGCCCATACCAAAAAGTTTCATAAAATCACATACCTTATTAAAATCATATATTTTATAATACTGACTAAATACTCAGTAATCTAATATTAAAATATAATATATATAAATATTATTATTAGACCTAGTAAAAAATAGCTGAAAACAATAGAAAAATTAAAGCTGGAAAAAGTTTTAGGAATAATTACACGAAATTAATCATCCTTAAGACTAACTCCCTTCCATAGGAAATCAAAACCGATCCTTTTAATCTTATCTACATCCATGTCAGGATTATCATTAATAAAGTTTACAGTTGCTGTAACATCATGAAACATGAAAATACTAAATAATTCGAAAGGTTCTTTAACTTCACCCTTTGATTGGAATTTATTATAAACCTTTGAGAAGAATTTACCTTGATTAAATAATTCTTCCTCAAAGTCTTCATTGACCAATGCGGATTCTTTAGATTGAACAATGAAACTATATTCATATGGTTTCATCAATGCATAGTCAACCATCCTATCCCATACTTCAATCATTCCCCTTTTAAAATCTTTTTTCTCATTTAAATCCTTAACATAATCAATAAAGTCTTTATTGGCATATAAAAGGGCCTGATGGAAGAGGTCTAATTTTGTTGGAAAATAAATAAATAAAGTACCTGAACCTACATTAGCCTTTTCTGCAATACTTGCTGTAGTAGTATTACCATAACCATTTTTAGAAAATAGTTCTATTGCAGATAAAAGTATCCTTTTCTCTTTATCTTTCAAAATAATCAACCTTTTATAAATAAATCTTAATATGATAATATTATAAATTAATAATATATAAAAATTATAGATTTTAAAAAAAATTGAAAAATGAGAAAAAACTGACTAAAAAATTTTTTAAAATTAAAATTTAATTTAAGCCAACTTTAAAAATAAATATTCCATTTCTAGCCAATTTAAAATAAAGATAAAAAAATAATAAAAATAATAATTAAGTTAGATATTTTTCAAGAAATATGAAATCGAACTTTAAAGCCAATTCAGGCATATATTCAAATTTATATGGAGTGTAACCATTCTTCTTATAGAAACTTATATTTTTGGTGCATAAGGAATTTGTAAACAACTCTGCTCTTTCTGCATTAGATTCTGCTTCAATAGTATTAAGTAAAGTACTACCCAATCCACAGTTTTTCAATTTAGGATCAACAAACAACTTACTAATATGAACTGTATTGTCCTCAGTTACACTTCTAACAGAACCTATTATTTTGCCCTCATCATCAGTAGCTTTTAAAATCAAACCATTATCAAACTCCTCTTGTACATTTGATACTGTTTGATGAAGAGGCTCTATGGAATAATCCCTAGTCTTTCTAGCCTGAGTTATAAATGCCTTATATTGTAAATCCAAAATTTCTTCTATGTCATTATATTCAGCTCTTTGAATTTCCATTTTGAATACCTCACAAATTTTATGTATTCATAGAATGATAATATTAAAAATCATCATATATAAATGTGTTTATTTTAAATGGGAAAAGATAGGAGTTTTTTATACAATATATTAAACTGTGTATAAAATTTTATTAAAAAATAAAAATACCTATATAAAAATTAAACAAACAATAAAAAAAAATAAAAGTTGGAAAAATAAGTTAAAATAGAAAGTTTTAATTCTATTTTTTAACAGTGCCCCTATATCTTAGAGGTTTAATTTTGACTTAATATCCTCCTCAGAATCAGAGGAGCTGAATCTTACTCCCGGAATAAATTCTGCACCTGGTGCAGATGGTTCAAGTTCCGGAATAGTGTTTCCAAGGCTACTTCCACCTGAGGTATAGGATACAACAATCCTTTTACCGGACAAATCATATTCTTCAAGGAAACTATTGATTATCTTAGGTGCCACATACCACCATATTGGAAATACCAAATAAACCGTATCGTATTGATCCATGTCATTTACCTTTGTAGATACCTTCGGAATTTCCTTACCATCCCTCTCTTTAACATTACGACTTTCAGGATTCCTATAATCCAAATCATCTGAGGAGTAAGGTGTTTCTGGAAGGATTTCAAATAAATCTCCATCAACAACATTTGCCAATTTAATAGCGGCATTTTTACTGGTACCAGTACATGAGAAATATGCAACTAAATTGTTTACCATAATATCACCTTTTTAATATTAATAAAAAATGACTGAATAATCAGTTTTATAGATGAATTTTAACATCATATTATATAAAGCTTTTTAAAAATTAAAAAAAAAAAATAAATTTTATAAACAATATTAAAACCATCCAAATAATATAAAAGTAATAGATTACCTAAAATAAGAAAGATAAGGATTAAATAAATGAAAATAGGAAAAAATAAAAATAATCCAATATAGAAATGGAAATTAAAAAGAAATTGAAAGTAAGAATAGGCCAATTGTATAGTTAGAAATCAAAAAGTCAAAAAATAGGAGGAAAAAGTAATCTAGAATAAACAATTGAAAACCAGAAAAAGTGTTTTAATAATCTAAAAATAATCAAAAAAAAAGAAAATAAAAAAGGGAAGTGTTTAGTTAGGGTCAACACCTAAAATATGTACAGCACAGGTACCTCCGGTACCACCTACATTATGAGTGAGTCCGAGTTCTGCACCTTCTACTTGACGTTTTCCAGCTTCTCCTCTTAATTGCCATACAACCTCAGCTGCCTGAGCAAGACCAGTTGCACCTAATGGGTGACCTCTAGCTTTTAAACCACCTGATGGGTTAATTGGATGATCACCATCAATTCTTGTTTGACCATCTGCAATAACTTTTCCACCTTCACCTTTCTTACAGAATCCTAAATCCTCAACAGCAAGTAAACCATTGATTGTGAAACAATCATGTACCTCTGCAAGATCTATATCCTTTACAGTTACTCCAGCTTGTTTATATGCTTTTCTTGAAGCATAAACAGTAGAATCAATAGTAGTCATATCCCTTCTATCATGAAGTGCAATAGTACCTGAAGCCTGTTGTGAAGCTTTTACATAAATTGGAGTATCAGTATATTTCTTAGCATCCTCAGCCGGACATAAAACAACAGCAGCAGCACCGTCAGAAACAGGTGAACAATCGAATAAAGTTAAAGGATCCGCAACCATTGTTGAGTTTAATGCCTTATCCACGGTAATCTCAAATGGGAACTGTGCCCTAGGATTGTTAGATGCATTGTGATGAGCAACTACTGCAAATTCTGCAAGTTGTTCTCTTGTAGTACCATATTCATACATATGTCTTTTTGCAATCATTGCATATAATGAAGGGAAAGTTGCACCTTGCTGAGCTTCCCATTCCACATCAGAAGCTGTTGCAATAGCAGGTGTAGCATCAACAACATCAGTCATTTTTTCAACACCAGCAGATACAACCACATCATGATATCCTGAAGCCACAGCTAAAATACCCTGTCTTAATGCTAGACTTCCGGATGCACATGCTGCCTCAACTCTTGTACATGGAATTGGATTTAAACCCATATGGTCAGATATAAGTGATGCAATATGTTCTTGGTTTACAAATAAACCAGATGACATATTACCAACATACATTGCATCAATATCATCTCCACCAATATTAGAGTCTACAATAGCTTCAATACCAGCATCTGCAACAAGGGATCTAAATGATGAATCCCATAATTCTCCAAATTTTGTTTGTGAAACTCCTATAATTGCTACATCTCTCATTGTAATACACTCCTATGACATTCTAATTTTACCTTTATATTTAGCATAAACTGCATAATCAACATAATGTTTCTCATTAAGATAATCATCAGTTTTAGGAGCTAAATCCCTAACTTCATCAATTCTATCATTCACTTCAATAGTGAATGCATCACTACCAGCACCTGAACCATAACTTACTACAAATATTTTATCTCCAGGTTTTGCAATATCTAAAATATGTGATAAACCTAAAGGAACAGCACCAGAATAGGTATTACCAATATAAGGTGTTAATAAACCTTGTTCATATTGTTCTGGTTTAAATCCTAAGGTTCTAGCAGCTCTAATATAGAATTTACCATTAGGTTGGTGGAAACAACAATAATCATAATCTTCCGCACTAGTCTCGGACATTTCCAACATTCTTTTTGCTGCACCAAATACATGTCTATAATATGCAGGTTTACCGGTGAATCTTCCACCATGTGAAGGATAAGTCTGACCTTCTCTTCTGTAAAAATCAGGAGTATCTGTAGTAAAACTGCAGGTTCTTGTAATATCTGCAATTGTATTTTCCTTACCAATTATATAAGCAGCTCCTCCAGCGGATGCAGTATATTCTAATGCATCACCAGGTGCACCTTGGGAAGTATCTGCACCGATAGCTAAACCATATTTAATCATATCAGATCCAACTAAACCCATATTCATCTGAATACCTGCAGTTCCTGCTTTACAAGCAAATTCTAAATCTGCGGCAGTTAAATTTGGAGTTGCATCAATTGCATCTGCAACAATAGTAGCAGTTGGTTTAACTGCATATGGGTGGGATTCAGATCCAACATATACTGATCCAATATCTTTAGGATCTATTTGAGCTCTTCTTACTGCATTTCTAGCAGCCATAACTGCAATAGTAACAGCATCTTCATCAGGAGCAGGTACTGATTTTTCGTTAACAACTAAACCTTTCTTATATTGTTCAGGTTCATCACCCCATACTTTAGCAATTTCTTCAACCTTAATCCTATAAGAAGGTACATAAGCACCATAACCTACGATTCCTACCATAAAATCACACCGTTTTACAAATAAATTAAATCAAATTAAAATTCCATAAAGTTTTAATCATTATTCAACTATTTAAAATAATATCATTATAATTTATTAAAAAATCTTGAAATTTAAGTTATATATCTTAGCTAAAAAATTAACTAAATATTTATATTAATATATTATAAGTTTTTTAAACATATAAAATTATATGTTTTTTAAGGAAATTAAATAAAAAATTAGATTCATAAAAATTTTACAATACATTGAAAATTAAAAATGATTTTAAATTAACAATTCCATAGGATGATTAATATATTTTATAATAGTCACCCAAGAAATAGAAATCAGATATTAATCTTTAAAAAAAATTATTAAATTCTGAGATATTTTATTAGTTAAATTTATTGATTCAATAGAATAAAGGGACAATATTTCCTTAAATCGTGAAAAAAGAAATATGATAAGGAATCTATATTTTTAATCTGAAAATAAAATAATAATCATTGAAAATCATGATAAATTATTTTAGTTACAAAAATTTACTTTTAACCGTAAAGTATTTATATAACCTCTAACCCACTTCTATATGTAGATGTTTATTTTTAGATAATTTTTTAAATTTTTTTAAAAAAACTAACAAGGGTATAAACCATTATGTTATAGTATTAAAATGATTGAATGAAATGGTTATATTCTCTAAATACAAACATCAAGCAAAATTAAAGTCTAATTAGATAATTCTATTTAGATAATGATTATAAGAATTATTTTAAATATTGAGGTGAAATTATGGCACAACAAGGTCAACCAATATTCATTTTACCTGAAGGTACTAACAGGTTATTAGGTAAAGATGCACAAAGAAATAATATTTTAGCTGCTAAAGTTTTAGCTGAAACCGTAAGAACTACATTAGGTCCAAAAGGTATGGATAAAATGTTAGTAGACGGACTTGGAGATATTGTAGTAACTAACGATGGAGTTACTATCTTAAAAGAAATGGATATCGACCATCCTGCAGCAAAAATGCTTGTTGAAGTAGCAAAAACACAAGAAGATGAAGTAGGAGACGGAACTACTACTGCTGTTATCATTGCAGGAGAATTATTAAAACAATCTGAAGAATTATTAGATATGGATATTCACCCAACCATTATTGCAATGGGATACAGACAAGCTGCTGAAAAAGCTCAAGAAATTTTAGATGAGATTGCAATTAGCGATATTGATACTGAAACCTTAGAAAAAGTTGCAATGACTGCAATGACCGGTAAAGGAACTGAAAAAGCTCGTGAACCTCTTGCAAAATTAGTTGTTCAAGCTGTTGAACAAGTCGAAGAAGACGGAAAAGTAGATATTGACCACATTAAAATCGAGAAGAAAGAGGGTGCAGTTGTCGAAGATTCTGAATTAGTACAAGGTGTAATTATTGATAAAGAAAGAGTACACCAAGGTATGCCTTCAGAAATTGACGGTGCAAAAATCGCTATCTTAAACTCTGCTCTTGAAGTTAAAGAAACCGAAGTAGATGCAGAAATCAGAATCACAGATCCAAATCAAATGCAAGCATTTATTGAACAAGAAGAAAACATGTTAAAAGAAATGGTTGCAAAAATCTCCGATGCTGGAGCAAATGTATTATTCTGTCAAAAAGGTATTGATGACTTAGCTCAACACTACTTATCCAAAGCAGGAATCTTAGCTGTAAGAAGAGTTAAAAAATCAGATATTGAAAAATTATCAAGAGCTACCGGTGCAAACATCGTCAGTAATGTTGAAGATTTAACTAGTGACGATTTAGGTGAGGCTGGTTCAGTAATCGAGAAAAAAGTCTCTGGTGAAGATATGATCTTTGTAGAAGATTGTAAAGAACCTAAAGCTGTAACCTTACTTGTAAGAGGTAGTACCAAACATGTTGCAGACGAAATCAAAAGGGCTATTGAAGATGCTATTGGTGTAGTTGCTGCAACTATTGAAGATGGTCAAGTAGTTGCTGGAGGAGGAGCTCCTGAAGTAGCTATTGCAAAAAGATTAAAAGACTATGCTGAATCAATCAGTGGAAGAGAACAATTAGCTGTAAATGCATTTGCAGAAAGTTTAGAAGTTGTACCAAAAACTTTAGCTGAAAATGCAGGTATTGACAGTATCGATTCATTAGTAGATTTAAGAGCTGCTCATGAAAACTCAACCACCATGGGATTAAATGTATTCAATGGTAAAGTCACTGATATGAAAGAAGCTGGTGTTGTAGAACCTAAACGTGTCAAAAAACAAGCTATTCAATCTGCTTCCGAAGCTGCTGAAATGATTTTAAGAATCGACGATGTTATCGCATCTTCATCAGAAGGACCTGACCCATCCCAAATGGGCGGAGCTCCTGGAGCAGGCGGAATGCCACCTATGATGTAAATATAAAGGGATTACAAACACGGAGATAGAATCCTTCTATCTCTACCTTTTTTATAGAAAAATATCTTTAACCAAGCAACACTTATTTTAATATCCATTTTCTGATTTTAACCTAATATTAAAGTTTACAGTAAAGAATTTTAATATGTAAGATTTTAATTTTAAAGACCATTACTAATTTTTATAAAAAAAATATAATAATTAAAAGTTTAAAATCAATAAGCTTTAAAAATTATAAGTATAATATAAACTATATTATATTGTTAATCTAATTCTAAATTTAAACAATAATTAAGGTAATAATTATGAGTGCAAACGATAACCAAATGTCAGATAAAGACTTTAAAGAAATTAAAGAAAAAGAATCAGACGAACTAGTTCTTAACTGCCGTAAACCTGAAGGAGAACTTGGAGAGAAAATGATTCAAAGAATGAATAAGTCCCATGAAAACTTAGCACAATGGGGCGTAAGTCATTTAAACGTATGTGAAGATGATGACATATTAGACATTGGTTGTGGTGGAGGAGTTAATGTTAAAAGGTTTGCAGGTATGACTAACGGAAAGGTCTATGGAATAGACTACTCCAAGACTAGTGTTAAGGAATCTGAAAAATACAATAAAGAAGAAATTGAAAAAGGTCAAGTTAAGATACTTCAGGGATCTGTTTCAGAACTTCCTTTTGATGATGAAAGTTTTGATATTGTAAGCGGATTTGAAACCATATACTTCTGGCCAGATCTTTTAAACGATTTTAAAGAAATTCACAGAGTCCTTAAAAAAGATGGTGCAATTTTCATCTGTAATGAAGAGAGGAAAGATGAGGGACTAGAAGAAAGAATGGGAAATAGAATTGAATTATTGGACATGACTATCTTATCCGAAGATGAACTTGGTGAAATGTTAGCAGAGGCAGGCTTTAAAGACGTTACAACATTTACCAACACCAAAACAACATATTTATGTGCAATTGGTAGAAAAGAATAATCCATTTAAAAAAACTATTTCATTCAATTATTTTTTAAAATATTTTTATTTTTCCTTTAAATATTTTTTAAAAATATATAATACTCCTTTTTTATTATTCTAAATTTAAATACTTCTAAAAATAAATAAACCTATTTTTATTATTCTAATTTTAAACATTTCCAAATATAAAAAAAATCATCTTTTCATTTTTAAAAATTTTAAAATAAAAAAAAAACAATATCCAATTTTTTCCCGTTTTAAAATATTTTTTAAACATTTAAACTTAAGAATCTATATTAAAACTATTTTCTATATAATTGTATTCAATTTGAAGTAATCCCCAGAACAAGCCATAAAAGCTTAATCTAAAAAATATTGAAAAATTAAAAAAACTTAATAACAAACAAAAATAAATATATTTAAGTTGTAAAAATATGTGAAAAAAGTAAATATATCTGAATAAAACTTATATTTTAAATTCTCATATTAAACTTAGAAATTTATAATTTAATAAATAATAAATTATTTCAACTAATTAAGGATTTAAATTATTTAATCAATCAAATTTATTGTTTTAAATAAATCAATATTTTTTAAGATTTTTAATCCAATTCTTTTTTTAATAATAATTATGATTTAAATTATAAATCTTATTCATCATAGGTGAAATAAAGATGGCTAGTCAAAATCAAAAAGTTTGCCAATGGGACAGTACATTATCCTTTATTATGGCGATGATTGGATCTGCTATTGGACTTGGTAATATATGGAGATATCCATATGTAGTATATTCAAATGGTGGAGGGGCATTCCTTATACCTTACTTAATCTCTATTCTTCTTATGGCCTTACCTTATTTATATTTAGAATATGCAGTAGGTTTTGAATTTAAAACCTCTGTACCAAATATGTTTAAAAAGGTTAAGAGTAAGTTGGAAGTTGTTGGTTGGTTCATATGCTTAACCTCCTTCCTGATTCTATGTTATTATATAGTTATTATTGCATGGGATTTAATCTATTTCCTTTTAAGTTTCTCAAAAGGATGGGGAACTAATCCCGGTAATTTTTACACTAACACATTACTCCATAGTACCACATCAATTTCAGGACTTTCTACTGTTATATGGCCAATTGTAATATCCTTACTTGTATTATGGGTAATAATCTGGTACATTTCACACCAAAACTTAAATAATGGTATTGGAAAATTCAGTAAAGTCTTGATTCCAGCACTTATGGGAATCATGGCTATTGTAATTATTTATGGTGTAAGTTTACCTGGATCATATATTGGAATACAGACATTACTTACTCCAAAATGGGATGCATTGTTTGATCCGAATATATGGCTTGCAGCTGCAGGACAAATATTATTCTCATTAAGTTTAGGTTGGGGTGTAGTATCTACATATTCAAGTTACCTACCGGAAGATTCACAGCTTATTAAAAATGGAGCAATCGTTGCAATATCAAATTGTGGATTTGAATTCTTTACAGCTATTGGAGTATTTTCAATCCTCGGATTTATGTCACTTAGTCAAGGTGTTCCAATAGACCAAGTAATTACACAAGGTTCTGGACTTATATTTGTTGCATTCCCAACAGTATTTAACATAATGGGTAATTTTGCTTATGTTTTAGCACCATTATTCTTCTTATGTGTATTATTTGCAGGTATAACAACAACAATTTCCCTTCTTGAACCATTATCTCTTGGTATAACACGTAAATTCAAAATTAGAAGAAAAGTCATAGTAACTGTACTTTGTATAATCGGTTTCGGATTATCATTTGTATATGCTACAGGACTTGGAAATTATTTACTTACCATTGCAGATAGTTTCCTAAACGAGTTTGCAGTACTATTCGGTATTGTCCTTGAATGTTTAATCTTTGGTTGGTTATACAATATTGATAAATTACTGGATATTGTAAATAGAAATGCGAAATATAAATTTGGTAGCTGGTGGAAATATCTTATTAAATATGTGATTCCAATAATTTTCATAGCATTATGGTTAAATGGAATCTACACATTAATAACAACCAATAATTTATTCTCAATAACAGTTCAAGGAATAATTGCAGCAATACTCATAGTATTACCTATAGTCTTAACATTGCTTCCAAAAAGTGATAAGAAACTTGAAATTGAATGTGATTAAATGAATAATTTCATTTAATTAACTTTTTTTTATTTTTTTAATATAATTTAAATGCTATTTTTAAAACATTTCTGAATTTAGAAAGAATCCATACTACTTATAGAAAATATTTTCATAGAACACTCTTTAAAATTTGATATTGAATTTAGAAAAAATTATGCTATTTATAGAAAATAATTTCATCAGGTAATTTTTAAAAATAAGATCTTTAAAATCATATAATCATATAAACACACTTGTTATTTTAACTAAATTTTTAATATAATTAATTTGCTCTGAAAGTATTATAAAATAAAATAACATCATGTACATCTATTCAATAAATAATTAAAAAATTATTTAAGATATAAAAACTATTAGAAGTTTTATAGCATTCTTATTAAATAAGATTATCAATTATATTAAAAAATCTAAAGAGAACTATAAAATAAGCTTTTAAAATATCAAGGTCATAAAGCTATAAAAAATAATTAAAATATTAAATTAATTCGAAAAAAATAAGTCTAAGAGTTACTCTATCCTAACATGAAAAAATAAGGCATTTATCCACTGCGGATGAAAATGAAAATAAGTAGTTTACCAGAAAACAAAAATAGCATGTTTGAATAAATTTCCAAAAATATTTTTTGTGAGTTTAAAACTCAGCAAAAATATGAAAAAAGCCCTCAAAAAAGAATAACAAAACCAAAAGGTTTGTATTATTGAAAAATTGTTTTTTCTTGAAATAATAATAAATAATTCCATAAAATTTATATATTCATTTAAATTTTCATTTAAATAATATGAACTGCTTCTAACATTGATTGAATACCTAAAATAAATATTGCTAAACCACCGATAAATTCAATAGCATCAGCATATTTAATAGCAATTTTAGTTCCAAATGTACCAATTAATAACCATATTATAACTAATATTAAACTTAATCCACCTAAAACAATAGGATCTACTCCTGCAGTAACACCTTGGGAAGCTAAAACTAAGTTTTCTATGTTACCAAATATGATTAATGGTAAAAATGGTTTTATTTCATTCATAAATGACATTATAACACCTTTAGTTTCCGTCGTTACTTCCAATAAGATGTGTTGCTTGAAGCATAGATTGTAAACCTAATATGAAAATAGCTAAACCACCAATAAAGTTGATTGCATCAGCATATTTAATTGCAGCTGCAGTAGCTAAAGTACCAATTAATAACCAAATTATAACAGCAACAATACTTGCTAAACTTAATTTTTTCATATCTGCCTTGGCAACTACTCCTTGTGAAGCAAGAATTAAGTTTTCTATGTTACCAAATATTAAAAGTCCTAAAAATGGAACATAAGCACTTAAATCAAACATCTAATCACCATATATGATTTTTTTATTATTTTTTTAAGAAAATAACAAACAATTTTTTTTTACTCTTAAAGAGAGTAAAAAATAATATCTAAAGGAATCGAACCCTTTTTAAATCACCAGATAATATTAAAATAAAATTATTTAATAAAATCAATAATATCAATATTGATAGATATTTAATAAAATTAATAAATAACAATATTTTTATAGGTTTTATAATATTTAAATGTTGTTATAATAACATTATTATATTCATAAAATAGAATATAAATATTTATGGAATATAAGAAATTAAACCGTAAATATTAAGCAATGATTAATATAGATCCTTTTGGAAATATAACTGAAAAAATATAGAATTTACCATAGAAAAATAAGAATATATAAATGGTAATTTCTTAAACCAATGAAAATATAAATGAAAATCAGAAGATGATTAAAATTTTTCAAATAATTAATTAGAATATTAAAATAAAAAATTTGAAAAAAATCAGATAAAAATAGAAAGCTTTATATAGTATGATAACAAAAATAATTATGTTGTATGAAAGTACAATCAAATGCGGTGTTAGTCCAGCCTGGTTTAAGACTCTAGCCTGCCACGTTAGAGACCCGGGTTCAAATCCCGGACGCCGCATAAGCAACCGTGGTATAGTCTGGTTATTACTTTGGCCTTCCAAGCCAAAAACCCGGGTTCGAATCCCGGCGGTTGCATGCTTTTTTTGTATGTTTTTTAGATTAATCAATACTTTCAGCTATTTTTGTTGATTAATCTAAATTTATACTTTACTAATTTTGATTAATAAACATATTATTGCTAGTTTAATTTTTAAATGAATAAATCTATTTTTAAAATAATTGAAGAATAAGATTTTGATATTCCATCAATGGATTTTAACTTTTAAGATAATTGAAAAATAAGACCTTGATATATTATCAAAAATTGAATTTTAACTTAAACATAATAAATGGCATTTATACATTATCAAAAATCAAAAGGGAATATAGATATAACTAAAAAAAGTATGTTGAAAATTCTTAAATTAATCATGAAAAAAGGTATTACTCTTTAATTTAAGTTTTACCCTTTTTAATGAAGAAAAAAAGTTTAAAATTATATAAAAACTATTTTTATACAAATTAATTAAATAACTCCTTACCATCTGAAAAAGCAGATCCAACTACCTCTCCAATAACACGATAGGAATTAGTTACAGAATCAAATATGATAGGTTCTAATTTTTCAATAGAGATATTTCCATCATCATCCAATATTGATTCATCTGCTGAGACATTTACCGCTTCACCAACAACTCTTAATTCACCTAAAGTTTCCTTCATTTCTATGACCTTAAATTCAATAGTTAAAGGATATTCTTCAATAATTGGAGCGTCAACCTTTTCTGCTTTGATTACACTTACACCAGATTCAGCAATTTTATCAGCATCATTTCCTGAACGAAGACCGAAATAATCAGATAATTCCTCAGTGCTTTTAGTTGCAAAGCTTACAGTGAAAGCCTCTTTTTCCTTAAGGTTCTCCACAGTTTTATGTGCTAGGCCTAAGTTTAATGCTATGTGATTTGGTCCACATTGACCTCCCCATGCAACATTCATAACATCAGCGTTTCCATCTTTATCATAAGTACCAACCATTAAAACCGGTGATGGTATTATTTTTGTAGTATCTAAATTTTTTCTCATAATATCATCTATTCTTATTTGTTATCATAAAAAATAATCAATCTTATAATATAATATAATATTATTTTATTACTATTTAAATAATTAATTAATACACTTATTTTTACAAAAATTAGGCAAAATAAATTAAATTTAAAACACATTTATTTTAGATTTAAGCATTTTATAAAAATGAAACAATTTTAAAAAATTAATTCAAACCAATAAAGACTATTTATTAATATTTATTTTTTAATAATATATAAAAATTATTAATAAAGTTTTAGTTTACCTAAAAAAATCAAAAGTTTTAAATATAAATTTTTATAAAAACTAAAATTGCCTAAAAATTTTAGGTATACTAAAAAATAAGTATAAAATTTTTTATAAAAGCTAAAATTATCTAAAAATTTTAGGTATATCTAAAAGTGGGTGTAAAAATTAATTATATAAAAATTTACAAGGAGTGTCGAAAAATGAGCGACTATTGGGACGAAATTTGTGAACATAGAGAAGCATTAATATTTTTAGGAGGAATTGCTACTGCATATATTGGAAAAAAAATCCTTGAATCACAGCAAGTAAAAAAAGCTTGTACTCAAGGGATGGCATCAGTTATGGCAGTGAAAAGAGATGCTGAAGAATGCTATCAAGATATGAAAGAAAATGCAGAAGATATCGTTGTTGACAGTAGTAAAGCTGAGAAAAAACAAATATATGCAGATTCTAAAAAAGAATAGAACCATATCTCAAGGCTAAACTATGAAATATCAAATAGTGTATGACAACCAGACCAGATTAAGGGTCCGTTCTGGTAAAAATGCATTTACTGAATATGAAGGATATGGTCTTAGTGAACTACTTTTGGAAAATGATTTTATTAAAGATGTAAGAACTTCCCATAGAAATGGAAGTATCTTAATTAACTATTACAACATAGAAGATAAAGATAAGATTTTAAGAATATTAGATAATATTGGAATGGAGGATTTATTTGAAGGAAAGCCAAGTCCTAAAAACGAATCTAATGAAATTACAAATAAATTCTATCTAAAGATTATTAAAAAACTTATTAAAAGATATTTGATTAGACCTTTTTTACCATTAGACATTAGAAATGCTATAACTCTAATTAAAGCTGTAAAATATATAGCAAAAGGTCTAAACAGTTTAACAAGCTTTAGAATTGATGTAGATTTACTTGATGGATCTGCTGTTACAGGTTCATTACTTAAAAAAGACTTTGAACCTGCAAGTTCAATGATGTTCTTACTTTCAATCTCAGATTTACTTGAGGAATATACTGTACAAAAATCAAAAAGTACATTTAAAGAAAGTTTAAGCTTAAACATCGATACCGTATGGCTTGTAAGAGATGATGGAACTGAAATAACCTATCCATTAGCAGACATTAAAAAAGGAGATAAAGTTAAAATCCATATGGGAGATATGATTCCTGTAGACGGAAAGATTGTTGATGGAGAAGGAATGATTAATGAATCCTCAATGACTGGTGAACCTTTAGCAGTACATAAAGACATTGGTAAAACCGTTAATGCAGGTACAGTACTTGAAGAGGGAAATATCGTAATCGAGGTTTATTCTGTAGATCAAGATACAAGGTTAAACAATATTGTTGAATTAATCGAAAATTCAGAAAATCTAAAAGCTGAAACCGAAAGCAAAGCTGTTGAATTAGCTAATTCACTAGTTCCATATAGTTTTGTTTTAACATTCTTAACTTATCTATTTACAAGGGATAGTACAAAGGCATTATCCGTTTTAATGGTAGACTTCTCATGTGCAATAAAATTAACCACCCCATTATCAATCATATCAGCTATGCGTGAAGCATCCGATAATAGAATGATGATAAAAGGTGGAAAATTCATCGAGAAATTTGCAACAGCAGATACAATTGTATTTGATAAAACTGGAACATTAACACATGCAAGTCCTAAAGTAGTAGATGTAATTCCAACTGGAAATTACACAAGAGACGAAGTGTTAAAGATGTCAGCTTGTATTGAGGAGCATTTTGCACACAGTATTGCAAAAGCAATTGTAAAACAAGCTGAGGCTGAAGGATTAAACCATAAGGAAGAACATAGTGAAGTTGAATATATAGTAGCTCATGGAATTGCAACTAGATACAATGACAAAAGAGCTGTAATAGGTAGTAAACACTTCTTATTTGAAGATGAGAAGGTTGAAATTACCGAAGAACAGAAAAAATTAATTGATGAAAAAGTTAAAGAAAATTCTGTAATATATTTAGCTATCGACAATAAACTTGAAGGATTAATCTGTATTAATGATCCTGTACGTGATGAAGCAAAAGATGTTATAACAAGACTTAAAACAATGGGCATTGAAAACATTATCATGTTAACAGGTGATAGTGAAAGTGGTGCACGAAGTATTGCCGAATCAATTGGAATAACAAATTATAAATCTCAAGTACTTCCAGAGGATAAAGCAAATATAATTGAAGGATTAAAAGAAGAAGGAAAAACAATCATAATGGTTGGTGATGGCATTAATGATTCACCAGCATTAGCAGCTGCAGATGTTTCTGTATCCATGAAGAATTCATCTGACATTGCAAGAGAGGTAGCAGATATTTCCTTATTATCAGACAATTTATACGATTTAATAACTTTAAGAATTTTAAGTCGTAAAATGTTAGATAAGATCAATAGTAATTACCACAAAATCGTTGGAATAAATGGTACTTTAATTGCATTAGGAATTCTTGGTATAATCACACCTTCAACATCCTCAACAATACACAATTTATCCACAATGTTACTTGGAATAGCAAGTACAAAGTCAGTATTGAGAGATAAAGATAAGATGTTAAATCCAGCTAATGATGAGATTAAACCTATAAATGCATAAAACAATTTTATATTTAAAAAGGGAGTTAAATCTCTTTTAAATATTCATCCTTTTTTTAAAGATTATATAAATAGATATAAAATCGATTTTTAATTGATTAAATATTTTAAATAAACAAAAACCATAAACTGATTTTAAAATAAAAACTGATTTTTAATTAGTATACCACTTTTTAATAAACAAAAAATCATTTTAAACTGGTTTTAAATAAAAACCATTTTTAATTAGTATAATTTTTTAACTAATAAAGATTATTAAAGCTGATTCCAAATTAAAAATAATTTTCAAATAATAAGCTAATTTTTAAATTAATAAAAACTATTTCAATATAAATTTTAATCATTAAAGCCTAATTCTAATTATGAAATTCATTGATTTAACACATAAACTTGAAAATAATATTAAGCCATATCCAGGAGATCCTGATTTAAATATAGAATATATTGATTCATTAAATAACAATGGAGAATGTAATTTATCAAAACTTACAAGTTCAAACCATACCGGAACCCATATTGATAGTCCTTATCATTATTTTAATAACCTAGATAAAATACCTGATTTAGAATTAGAAAATTTAATTGGTCCATGTAATATTTTAGATGCAAGTCCTGTAAAGAGAAATGATGACATCAATGTTAATGATATAAAAAATATCCCAGAAAGCCTTGAGAAAATAGTTGTTTTAAAAACATTATGGGCTAAAAATTTTAATAGTGATAAGTATTTTCTTAATAATCCTAGCTTAAGTATTGAATTTGCTAAACTTTTAGTTGAAAATGATGTTTCATTAATTGCTACAGATATGTCAAGCCCCGATTTTTATGGAGAAACTAAAATCCATAAATATTTACTGAAGAATAACGTGTTAATTATAGAAAATCTATGTAATTTAGACTTACTTAAAAAAGATAAATACTACGGATATTTTATTCCGCTGAAAATCAATAGTGAAGCAAGTTTAATAAGAGCATTTGTTAGAGATATCTAATATTAATTAAAATAAATCAAATTATTAATATAATAACAAAAACAGCCCACAGATAAAATAGATAAAGAATAAAAAACAATAAAATGAAACTTAAAAGCGAAGGATGAAAATCCAAAAAACAGTGAAAAAACAATAATAACAAAATCAGAAAATAATTTAAATCCTGAAAAATAATAAAAATCCTAAAAAAAATAGAAAAAATAAAAAAAATCTTAGAAAAATTAGATAAAGAAAAATTAAAGGTATCTATTTACCTACAATATCCTCTGCTATTTTTTTATAGATAACCTCATCTCCCTCTTCATAAGATTCCATATAACCCTTTCTAACTAATTTCTTCAAGATGTTTTGAACACTTGCAAGGGATATTTTATCAAATGCTACACTCTTAATATACTCATGAATATCCTTTGCATTCATAGGCTCATTTGGAATTAAATTAAATACTTGGGATTGGAATGAAGTTAAATCTGTTTTTGGAGGAATGAGTAGTTTATTGTATAATATTTTAATTTCCTCAAGATCTTTAATGGTTTTATCCTTTTCTTCAATCTCTTTTTTAAGTTCCTGATTCTCTTCATTTACAGAATCAGAATCTCCATCTTCAATATTCTTGATTTTACTTTGAAGTTGTTCTAAGTTTTCTAAATCAGAATTGTGTTGAGCCTCAAGTTCAGAGAATAAATCCTTGATTTTTTCCAAACGATCAATTTTCTCATCTTTAAGCTCATTCTCTTTTTTAAGCCTATCATATTCTTGTTTAGATATTGAATTGGTTTTAAGTTCTGAAATTTCCTTATCCTTACTGGATAAATCAGATTTAACAGAATTAAGTTCTTTCTGAATGTTATCAAATCTATCTTTATCAACGGTATTATTTTTAACAGAGGCAATTTCATTATCCTTTTTAAGAATATTTTCTTTAACAGAATCAAGTTCAGATTTAACTCTATCATATTCTGCTTTAGCAATAGATGATGATTTTAATTGATTTAACTCACTAGAAACTTCATCGAATTCATTTTTAGAAACTGCATTAGATTTTAATTCATCTAACTCTTCAGAAACTTTATCATAGATATCTTTTGAAATTGAACTATTTTTAACATGCTGTAGTTCAATTTCCAAATTAGTATAATCTTCTTTTGAAACAGCTGAATCTTTGACAGTCTGTAATTCCTCTTTTAAATCATCATAAATTTCCTTAGGAACTGCACTTGATTTATATGTCTCAAAATCATTTACTAGAACATTATATTTTTCTTTATTTACAGTGCCTTCCCTAATTTTTTTCAATTCCTGACCTAATTCTTCATATGAAGTTTTGGAAACTGTGGAATCTTTTAGTTCATTATAATCTTTTTGTAAATCAGTATATAATGTTTTATCTACAGTTGATGATTTCAAATCAGATATTTCACGGTCTTTGGAACTTAATAAATTGTTAGCATTATCCAATTTATTCTTTAAATCAATATGATCCTCAGAGGATACAAGATTTTCATTAAGAGTATCCAGTTCATGAGTTTTAACTGATAAAACCTGTTTTGTATGATCCAATTCATTCTTGACATTGGAAAGTTCTTTGTTAGACTCTTGTAACTCCCTAATACTTTGGTCTTTAGATTGAATTACACCTTTCAATTCTGTAAACTGAGCATATAAACTATCATAATCAGATTTTGGAATAGAATCCTCCTTAAGAACAGTGATTTCATCTTCCTTTTCTTCCAGTCTATGTTTGGTATTAGAAAGTTCATCTTTGAGTTCTATATAACTATCTTTAGATTCTATCTGATTTTTAAGTCCAATGATTTGGATTTTATACTCATCAATATTCTTAGACAATGATTTAATCTCATCATCTTTCTCATTGATGATATCTATTTTTTCATGAATCTTCTCATCATTTAAAGATTCATCTTTCCTAAATCCTTCAAGAACATCTTCAAGTGATGTTTTAATTGAGTTAATATCATCTTCAATAGCAAGGCGTATGGATTTAATATTATTATCAAAATCGCTTAATTGGCGAATTTTTTCATCTTGGTTACTTATAAGGTTTTCATTGTCTATGATGATTTTATTTTTAACATTTAACTCTTCATTCTTATCATTGATTACAGATTGTAAATCGTTCATTTTCTCTTGAACATCTAATTTATACTGCATAAGTTCATTTTCTTTATTGTTTAAATCAGATTCCAATTTATTTATAGTCTCATCATGTTCAAGTTTTATTTTTTGATTCTGTAAATCAATCCTATCCTTTTCAGCAGCAGCTAAATCTGTTTTTAATCTGTTTATCTCCAATAAGCAAGATCTAACTAATGCTTGAAGAGTCTCCTTCTCATCATTTTCAAAAACCATTATTCTCCCAACTAAACCTTATAAATAAAATATAAATGAAATAAAAATCCCAAACACTTTATTCCACAGCAATAATAAAATTTATCATGAAAATTCCAATGAAAATAGACATTTTTAAGATAATTTCATAGTACAAATTATTAAAATGACTAAGAAATTAAAATAATTTTCAATATTCTATTTCATTAAATTATATAATATTTATTATATATTTTAATTATATTTAAACTTAATTACAAAAAATAGCCTAATGTAAAGTAAATAATAAGAAAATACAAAAAATTAAAGAAAAAAAGAAAAGTTTTTTGAAAAAATATTAAAGTATTTCTTTATTGATTAGTTCTGCATTTAATACTGATGCTCCAGCTGCACCTCTAACTGTATTATGTCCAACTAAAACATATTTAAAACTGTTGTCCATAGCAGCATCTTTTCTTACACGGCCAACAGTAACAGCCATTCCACCATCAGCACTCCTATCTAATCTAGGTTGTGGACGGTCCTCTTCTTCTTTAACAATTACAGGATTTTTTGGAGCAGAATATAAACCTAATTCCTGTGGACGACCTTTGAAATTAGCCATAGTTTGTTTAATATCATCAATATCCTCATCTTTATCGAGTTCAACAAAAACAGCTTCGGTATGTCCATCTACAACTCCAACCCTATGACATGAAGCGGATAATTTGAAATCAGCATCTTTTACAACACCGTCTTCAAAGCTTCCCAATAGTTGTAAAGTTTCACTTTCCATCTTTTCCTCTTCATTACCAATATATGGGATAATATTATCAACTATTGCCATAGATGGAACACCATTATAACCTGCACCAGATATTGCTTGCATAGTTGAAACATAAACCTTGTTAATATTATATGCATCGTATATAGGTTTCAATGTTAAAGTTAATGCAATAGTAGAACAATTAGGATTGGTTACAATGAAACCGTCCCATCCCCTGTTTTTTTGTTGTGTTTCTATTAAACCTAAGAACTCAGGATTAACCTCAGGGATAACAAGAGGAACATCTGGTACCATTCTCATTGCACTAGCATTAGATGCTACAATATAATCTTGAGCAAATGCTGGTTCAATCTTAGCAGCAAAATCTGTTGGAAGTGATGAGAATAGGATATCAACATCATTAGACATAGCTTCAGGTTTGGTTTCACAGACTTCAATATCCTTAACAGATTCAGGCATTGCCTCATCAAGATACCAAGTAGTTGCATCTTCGTAGCGTTTACCTGCAGAACGTTCTGATGCTGCAAGGGCAGTAATGTCGAAATCAGGATGTTTATCTAAAAGTTGGATGAATCTTTGTCCAACCATACCTGTTGCACCAAGTATACCTACATTTACCATTTAATCAACTCTCTAAAATTTTAATTTAATCCTAATACATCAGTCATATCAGAAACTTTACCGTTTTCAGCATCAGGAATATATCTAATAGCCCTAATTACACCTGCAATGAAAACTTCCCTTTTATGAGCCATATGTTTAATCTCTAATCTTTCACCGTCACCGACATAGAGCACAGTATGATCACCAGTTATATCTCCACCACGGATAGCATGAACTCCAATTTCTTGTTTGGTTCTTTTACCTACATGGCCATGTCTTCCATAAACTGCTACCTCTTCAGGATCTCTTCCTAAAGCATCACAAACTGTTTCTAAAGCAGTCATTGCAGTTCCAGAGGGAGCATCTTGTTTCTGATTATGGTGAGCTTCAATAATTTCAATATCGTAATCATCTAAAATAGGTGTTAAATCACGGATAACTTTAAAGAATACGTTTACACCAATGGAGAAATTGGAAGTAATAACTGCCTTTACATTATTATCTTCAACAGCCTTTTTATTTGCAGCTTCTTGTTCAGGTGAAAATCCGGTAGTTCCCACAACAATATTTACTCCACATTTTGTAGCGGTTTGAATTGTTTGTGCTGCAGCTGCAGCAATAGTGAAATCAACTAAAACATCAGGTTTTGTTTCTTTTAATGTTTCTTCTAATTTTTCAGAACCAACAATTGGTACTCCAAGTTCATCAATACCTGCTTGAATACCAATATCTTTACCTTCAAGAGGTGTGTTAGGTATTTCAATAGCTGCAACAACTTCCATATCATCTTGTTCAGTAATTCTTCTAACAATACCAGAACCCATTCTTCCAGCAGCTCCAGTAACAGCAACTTTAATCATATTTATTAACTCCATACTTTTTAAATAAAATTAAAAAAAATAAAAATAGTGTTTAAATTTAAATAAACTATTAATCTACAATTAGAAATCTAAATAAATCCGTCTTTTTTAAGAACATCCTCTAAAACTTTTTTAGTATCCTCTTTAATAGGTGCAAGAGGTAATCTTAAAGGTCCTGCAGGTTTACCCATCATATGATAAGCAGCTTTTGCAGGAGCAGGACTAGTTTCTAAGAATAATGCTTTAATTAATGGCAACATTTGATAATGTAATTCCCTTGCTTCATCATATTTACCTTCCTGAATACAATGAACCATTTTAACCATCCTTACAGGATCAACATTTGCAGATGCACTAATAACACCCTTAGCACCAATGGACATTAAAGGAAGTGTTAAACCGTCATTACCAGATAAAACATTAATATCATCTAAAAGATCATTATCTCTTAAAAGTGAGAATGTATGACTTGTTTTATCTAAACTTGGATTAGCCTCTTTAATAGCTGTAACTTTATCGAGTTTTGCAATTTCACAGATAGTTTCAGAAGCCATATCAACACCGGTACGTGATGGTACATTATAAGCAATAATATCCAAATCTGCATTATCATTTAATGTTTTATAATGTTGAACTAAACCATGTTGTTGAGGTTTATTATAATAAGGAGTAATTACAAGTCCATAATCAACACCAACATCTTGACAGAATTTAACAAGACCTAATGCCTCATCAGTAGAATTACTACCTGCACCAGCAATAGTTGCTACCCTACCATTAACTTCATCAACAAAGATTTCAATCAATTTTCTATGTTCTTCATGGGTCAAAGTAGCTGACTCACCAGTGGTACCAGCAGCAAGTAAGCCTTCAACCCCACTATCAATATAAAAGTTTATATTTTCTCTAAAACCTTCTTCATCGATTTTATTATCTGATGTAAAAGGAGTAATCATTGCAATAGCAGTTCCTTCAAATTTCAATTTAAAACCTCCCTAACAAGTTTAAGTGCTTTTTCTCCATCTTCCCATTCAACAAATAGAATAACAGCAGACTGTGAAGAAGAGATTTCTACTATATTAACATTATTTTTATGTAACGGATTAGTAATATTTGCAATAATACCCGGTGATTCAGCTTGACTGAATTCAGGACTAACAACAGTCAACATTGCAATATCTTCACCCATTGAAATTGAACTTAAATTATCAATATTAACAACTAAACGGTGCAATAAATGATAAGCTCTATCTGAATCTTTTTTACTTACCACAACAGTCATAGAGTTTTCTCCAGCAGAAATACCATAAATATTAATATCATTTTCTGCAAGAATGTTAGTTAAGTTTGCAAGTAATCCTTTAGCTTCAATCATATGTTCTCCAACAACAGCTAATATGGATAATTTCTCAGGATATAATATTGCTCTTTTAAGCATCCCATCCTCAAAAGGACCGACAATTTCAGTTCCTTTATCTGATAAATCACATTTCTCAAAACTGATAATTTTAGCTTTAATCATCGGATCTTTATATTTTAAAGCATTGGGATGTAAAACCTGTGCACCATGTAAAGCAATATCCCTCATTTCTTCAACTGAAATTTTATCTAGTTTTTCAGCTTCTTCAATCTTTCTAGGATCGGTACTCATTACACCATCCACATCTGTTACAATTACAACCTCACTAGCTTTAAGTGCATGACCTAGGAAGAAAGCGGTTACATCACTACCTCCCCTGCCAATGGTAGTTATTTCATTATTAGGACCTCTACCTAAAAATCCGCAGATTACCGGAATAACACCTTGGTCTAAGAGCTGTGAAATTTTTTTAGATTGATATTCAGAAGCTTTATAATTTATTTTAGCATTTAAAGGACTATTATCAGTTATAATAGGCCAAGCATCATTATAAGGATCAACAAATGTAGATTTTACACCTAATGATTCAATTGTAGATGCAAATACTCTAGTGCTAGTCATCTCACCCATGGATAAAATTTCTGCCATTTGTTGAGAAGATACATCATCACCCATTGCATCACTAGTAACTTCTATTAAATCATCAGTAGTCTTGTTTATAGCAGATACTACAACCACTATTTGATTTCCTTTCATATACTCATTTACGACAGATTGTGCCGCTTTTTTTATTCTAGAACCATTTCCAACCGAGGTTCCTCCAAATTTCGCCACAATTAATTCCATTAAAATTCACAACCATAAAATTTAAGAAAATTATAATAATAAAAATAATTAATTAATTATCTATAAAAATAATTATTTTTCTTCAAATTTTAAAATTATTATACAGTGATATTTATAATAATACATATTAATAAATTTTAGCAAATAATAGAAGAATCTTAAATTTTAATTGAAATAAAAATTAAATAGTTAAAAAAATCAGTTAATTAAAAAAAAGAATATTAATTGAAATAAAAATCAAAGGATTAAAAAATCAATCAACAAAAAAAGATTCAAATTGAAAAGATCAAAAACCATTGACAAAAGAGATTCCGATTAAAAGAAAAATCCATCTATTGAAAGAATACATCATTTGGTATCTAGGTTAAGATAAAATTAAAATCTTAAACCTATTTATATAAAAAAAATTTTAACATTAGAAAGAATGTTATTTAGTTTCTGGATTATGGTAAACATCAAAGGAATCCTTAAACTCGTCTAATGCATAATAAGATTCTAACTCCTTTATAAATGAGGATTTTTCACGGAGATTTGTAAATAAGAAAACATAGTTTCTGGTTCTGGATAATGCTACATAAAATAAACGGCGCTCTTCCAAACTACGTTTTAAACCTATATCATTACCATTACTTACATAATCAAGTAAACCGCTATTTTTAACCTGACTTGGAAAGTTATCATTGACTATTATAATTACATTATCCGCTTCCAAACCTTTGGATACGTGAATGGTTTTAAATTGGATATCCAATCTATCTTCCTTTTTTACATTGGAATTTTTAGGATAAGTGATCCTTAGATTATTAGACTTTCCAATCTTACTCGGATTTTTTGAGAAGAAGGAACGTGGGGATAAATAGGCTTTAATATCCTCCCTATTTCTTGAAAGTACAAGTAAACTAGAACCTGGAAACTTACAGGTTAAATCCATTAAAAGATCTTCAAACAATTTAACCCTACTTGTCTTACCATAATTATAATAGATTAATTGTATTGGTGCTTTCTTTATTGAAACATCAGAGACCAAATCCTTTTTAATCTGTTTTTCATTGGACAATACAAATTTACTTGCAACATCAATCAATTCCTGAGAATTCCTATAGGTTTTAGATGTAAAGACAATTTTCGGATTCCTGAAATACTTCGGAAAGTTATTAAACAAATCCAAATCGGTATCCCTAAAACCATAAATAGATTGCCAATCATCACCTACCACTATAATTTTTGCATTGGTCTTGTCCTTAATAGCCCTAATTAGTCTATAATTCATGTAGGAAGTATCCTGATACTCATCGATTAATATATAATCATAATTATCTTTTATACCATATAATTCAACAAGGGGTATTGATTTATTTATCATATCTGAAAAATCGATAAAATTATTCTTAAGCAGATATAATTCATATTCAATATAAAATTTCTTTGCAATATCCAAGAATATTAAACGTTCATCCAGATATTCATCATAGTCATATTGATAGAATTCATCAAACTTATCAATAGTATAGTTGTTACGTTTAAATCTTTCTGTAAACTCCTCGATTAAACCTGGAAGAGCACAGTTTTGCAGGACATAATTGTATTCTTCCATTACCAGTTCTTCACGGGAATAATTTCTATTCTTATTTATATAATCATTAAAACCCCTTTTAAATACCTTAAAATAGTTATATGCTAATTTGATAACATCTTTCATCTCATCAATAGATAGACTATTCTTAAATCGTTTAATGAAAAAATCAGCAAAATCCATAGGACTGCCATATACAGTATTGTCATAGGACCTTATGATTTTACGACCTAAAGCATGGAATGTACGGGTTTCAATATCCTTACCCAAGGTTTTATAAAGTTTATCTTTAAGTTCAAAAGTAGAATTAGAACTAAATGACAAACATAGAATATTGTTTGGATTTACACCCTTAATTTCAACTAGATACTTTACCTTAGCAATTAGTGTTAAGGTTTTACCAGTACCTGCACCGGCAATGATCTGTTCATTATCACAGTCTACAACCACTGCCAACTTCTGATAATCATCCAAACTACAGGATAGAATATTATTGAAAAAAGATTTATTCTCATTTAATTCTGCTTTTAAATCAGAGGACATGTTATCCAGATTGATTTCCTCATAATCTCCATTAAAATATTCGATATCCCCCAGATCATAACCCTTAATTAAATTATTGATTTTATTATCAAATCCCTTCAATATCTCAATTTCCTTAGAGTATTTCCTCATATGGAGATTTTTATTTAAAGTATTTGATCTGTCAATTATCTTATTCTGTTTAATACTGCCATTAGAATCAAATAGTTCGTTTACATCTTTATTTTTCAGGTTTTCAGATTTTTTAGTTTCATTTATCTCATGACTAGTTTTATTGAAATTATATGAGCCGATTTTAATAACCTCAACATCACCATCATCAAGGGATTTCATGGCTGTATAGAATAAGTCTCTTTTCGTTATATTCCTTGACCTTACATATTCAGATAAATATTCGGCAAAATCATCACCTAAGTCAATATTATGAACCTTGACATGTTTAGGATTCTCATATTTGACAATAGGTAAATCGTTTAATGAGATATATAAAACTTTACCAAGAAGAAGATCATCTAAATCCTCATTTAACTTATTTGCAAATTGGCTAAACCGATTATAAAAGTCTTTTTCCATAAATATTTTTTCCTTAATAAAAAATCCCCCGACTACAATTTCCCAAATGCATAAGTTAGATTTATAAGAATTAGAACTAGTTATAAAATTCTATTTTATAATCTAGAATATCTATTTTTTAATATTTATTATTTTATTTAACACTGAAATTAATAAGGGTTTAATATTTTATAAAACCCGCCAAAAATAAAAAAATCATTAAAGCAGGATTAATAAGATTAATAAGAAATCCATAAGAATATTCAAATAAACTATAAGAAATTAAAAAATAGCCTGAAATAAGAATACTGTTAAAATAACTGAAAATATCACAATAAAACCATAGAATA
>NZ_BAGX02000034.1 GCF_000320505.1 Methanobrevibacter boviskoreani JH1 | reverse complement strand
TAGAATAGCTAAAATAACAAAATATGACCAATAAGAAAATAGCTAAAAATGTAAAATCAATAATAAAAAACCAAAAATAAATTTAAAATTAAAACTAAAAGAAAAAAAGATAGAATTAGTTAAACTTAAGCTTGTTCTTGTTCTAATCTAACTAATCTAGTGATGTAACCAGCAATTTTATTTCTTAAATGTTTAGTACTGACAGTAGAATATTCGGAAACTAATTTTTTATTGGTTTCAAAATCAGTAGTAAAATCACTGTGAGTTTCAATAAGTTCTCTTGATATACGTTTTACAAAAGTAGTTCTTATATTTCCCATAGTCATGCCTCCATATTTTTTAAAGTAAATTTTTATTATTCTAATTCATCTAAGATATGTTTCTGTTTACGTTTACTTAAAAGAGCCAAATCATCTAATATTTCAAATAAGATATCCTGATCGATACCTTTTTGTGAAGCTAATTTTTTAGCCTTATCATGGATGGATTTTTCTCTTTTTTCATCATAAATATCCATATCTAAATAAGTTTTAGCTTTAACGATATCTTCCGCATAAGAAGTACGTTCAGAAATAATATTAATTAAGTCATTATCAAGTTTATCAATTTCCATTCTAGAAAATTTAAGAGTTTCCTTTGCTTGTTTCTCATTTTCAAACAATGATTTCTTAATATCTTCATCCATGAAAAATTCTCCACAATATAATAATTAATAATATTATAATATTGTTTCTTTCTTATATTTAAATATAATGTATCCGAGGAATTTTTAACAAGGTTTTAGAAAAATTAAAAAAAATAGATAATTAACAGTTTTAAGATTATCCTCCTATAAGAAAACAGTACCCTCATTATTAACCTTAGTTTCAATTATCCTACCTTCAAACTGAGACCATTTATCTTTTACATCATCAATGGAATCATTATCAACAATAGCTGTAAATGCTGAACCTGTACCAGACAAACCTGACGCCAATGCCCCAGCAGATAGTGCCTCAATTGCTATATTTGAATCATATCCTAAAACATTTGAATATAAAAGACCATTTAAATTTAATGCAAGATAGTAATTCTTGTTTTTTGCCTCATTAAATGCCAAATCCACCATTGGAGAAATTAATTTCATTCTATCCACATCGGAATTGATTGTAGATGATTCCTTATCAACCAGAAATATTAATACTTTTTTCTCTTCCATTGGTTCCTTAATAAGTAGTTTCCTATTATAGTTATCTGTTACAACAACCCCTCCAAAATAAGACGCTGAAGCATCATCAAAAGCACCTGTGATAGTTACTTTAGCCTTTAATGAAGTGTCAATAGCCAAGTTTAAAATTTCCATATCAGTTAATGGTTCCTTATCATACTCCTCTGAGATGAATTTTGAAACGGCGGTTACCACACTATTTGATAATGCGCTACTACTTGAAAGTCCTGAGGCTAAAGGTAGGTTAGTTTCAGTTTCAATATCTAAACCACAGCTAACATCATAATGATTTAAAACAGCTTCTGCACACATATCCATTAATTTAGTACTAACACCAATATCAGACTTGGATTTAATATCAGAGGACCTGTTATCACTTACCTTAGATATAATATTCAAATCAATACCAAATGCAGAACCAAAACCTGAAGCTATTGCATTTATAATAGTTGCAGATCCAGGAGATTTAACTAAAATCTTCAAACAATCACCAAAAATATAAGCTTTAAAAAAATTATAAAATTTAAAAATAATTCTATTATATAATATAAATAAAATAAATATAATTAAGATAAAATTTATTAAAATAATTATATAAAATTTATTGAATAAATTATTTCAAATAATTATTAAATAAATTAGGAGATAACATGGATTTGAAAACAAAGTACTTTGGACTTGGAATATTAGGCGGTTTTGCAATCGTCATAATTATCTTCTTATTATTATTCATTTTACCAGCTACAGGATTACTTGGAACAACCACAGTTGCCGTCATTCCTGTTTATGGTGAGATAGCTTATGGAAGCAATGATACATCCAGTGTTGTAACACCAGATGCCTTTGAAAATGCGCTTACTCAAGCCGAGAATAATCCTTCAGTCGGAGCGATTGTAATAGACATCAATTCACCGGGGGGAAGTACTGTCGCAAGTGATGAGATGATGAGGATGGTCAGAAACTGTTCAAAGCCAACGGTTGCCTGGATAGGTGAGAGTGGTACATCAGGAGCCTACCTATTAGCATCAGGAGCAGATAGGATTGTGGCAAGTAACTCCTCCTTAGTTGGAAACATTGGAACAATTATAACCTTGACAGATATGTCAAACTACAATAATAAAACTGGAATCAAAACATATTCCATTAAAAGTGGAGAGTATAAAGATATCGGAGCAAATTATAAAAGCATAAACTCCAATGAGAGTAAAATGTTACAGACTATTGTTGATAATGATGCGGACCGTTTTAAATCCAATGTAGCGGCAAATAGAAACATGTCTAAATCTGAAGTTGATAAGGTTGCAGACGGTTCAATATATGATGGACAGCAAGCAAAGGACAATAAACTTGTAGACAATGTGGGAAGTAGAAAGGATGCAATAGAACTTGCAGTCAAACTTGGAGGTTTACCATCTACCTATGATACTGAAACCTATAGTACAGATAATACTTTTTATTTAGGTCTAACATCACAGACCAATATAATCAATACACTAAATAGACTAATATTTAAGTAGTAACAGCAACCTTTATATATGAAAATATAAAATTATTAATAGAATAAAAATTCTATTAACTACGAACGGATAAACTTGTTAAATGTTTATTCTAGAAAAGTGAATAAAAAAAATTAGGTGATATAAATGACAAAAGTAGAAGTATTCGTTTCATCAACTTGTCCTCACTGTCCAAGTGCTATTAGAGTTGTAGAAGAAGCAAAACAACAAGTACCTGACCTCGATGTTGAAATCCGTAACATTGAAGATAATGAAAACAGAGAAGCTGCTATAAACTATGGAATTATGGCTGTACCTACTATTGCAATTAATAACCATGTTGAATTTGTTGGTGCACCTAGCCTTCCAGAATTATTAGATAGATTACAATAAATTTATCTAATAATACTATTTCATTATTTTTTAAAATACTATTTTTCAAATAAACTACTAATTTTCAATAAAAAAGGACTTTTTAACCCCTCAATAAAAAAAACTAATTTTAAATAAAACTATTTAATCCAAAATAATAGATAAGTTTTTTATTTTTAAATACTATAATTTACTTTATGTGTAGAAATCATCAAAACAAAGGATATAAATTCGGACCAACTACCGGAAGTATTGCAACAGCCACAGCTTTAAGTAGTTTAAAGATGTTAACTGAGGATAAAAAAACAGAGATAGTTCAGATTAAAACACTTAAGGAAAAATTAGACATCTTCATAGATTCAGTTAAAAAAGAATCAGACAACAAGGCAATATCCTCAGCACATAAATATCCATATGATGATCCTGATGTTACTGTAAATATTGAGATATATGCTACAGTAGAACTTGTAGACAAATCCAGTTATAAAATTGACCATGGAAATCCGTTAATTGATAAGGAGGATAATGTAATTATTAATGGAGGATGTGGAGTTGGCAGAGTTACTAAAAACGGTCTTCAAATACCAATTGGAGAATATGCAATTAACCCAGTACCACGTAAAATGATTAAAGAAAATTTAAAAGAGCATGTTCCTGAAGATAAGCTTGCAATCGTAACAATCAATATTCCGGAAGGAGAAAAGATTGCAAAAAGAACAATGAATCCCCGTATTGGAATTGAAGGTGGAATCTCAATTCTTGGAACAACTGGAATAGCTCGTTCAATGAGTACTAAAGCATATAAAGATTCCCTTTTAATACCTCTAAATGTTGCAATAGCTGAAAAATACAATGACCTTATCTATGTACCTGGAAATATCGGTGAGAAGATTGCAAATAGAATACTAGACATACATCCAGATCAGGTGATTCAAACAACTAATTTTGTAGGCTATATGTTCGAAGAAGCTGAAAAAAGAAATATCACCAGATTAACCTTAGTTGGCCATATCGGAAAATTAGTGAAACTTGCAGGAGGTATTTTTAATACCAAACACTCCATTGCAGACGGAAGAAGGGAAATCTTTGCAGCCCACACCGGAATATGTGGTGGAAGTACCAAATTAATTCAAGAAGTCTATAAATCCAAGACCACTGAGGAAATCATTGACCTATTAAAGAAGGATAATTTAGATGTGGCTGTACTTAACAGTATTGCAGATGCAATTAAGGAAAGGGTAAAAGATAGATTTGATATTGATTTAAACGTGATAATCGTCAATATGAAAGGAGAAATATTGAACACCAACTACACGAAAGAACTATTAAAAAAAGAATTTGTTTAAAAAATCATTATTTAAAATACTTATCTTATATTAAAACAAGAACACTTAAATTTAAAAAGATATAATCAAATTAATTTATGAAAATTAATAAGATTATAAACTTTTAAACTATTTCTTACGATAGAATGGTAATGCTGTTAATAACATTAAAGCTGCAAATAGAACATATAATGGGTTACCTGTGTTATATAAACCAGTTCCAGTTTTATTATTCTGATTATTAACCAGAGTATTATTATTCATGGTACTGTTGGTGTTATTACCATTTGTTGAATTTGTTATATTGTTTGAGCTATCTGTATTGTTATTTGTAGAATTAGCAGTGTTGTTATTATTTGTATTATTACCTGTTGTATTTGTAGAATTACTAGTAATATTAGTATTATTTGTAGTATTATTCTGAGTTATATCTTGCATTGTAACCTTATATCCAAAATAATTTTGAATACTATCAGAACCAGAGATTAAACTTATAAAGTCAAAAACCATTTCACTAGTTTCATTTATTTTTTTAACAGCTCCATGATCAGGAACTCTTAACCCATTATTATAATCAGATAATACATTTGTAACTAATAAAGAAACAACTGGACCATCATAATCACTACCTGTATATGGAATATAAGTTCTATCTGTAAATCTCCAAATTGCATCAGAAGTAGCAGTCTTATCAGAATTTACAATATCCCAATAATTATAAAACAAGATTTTAATATATTCCCCTACATTAGAACCATCTAAATGATTAATAATATTAGATGTATTAGTAACAGTAAATGTTTGACCAGATTCCGCATTATGTAAAGACATATTAATACAATACCCATTATATCCATTAGTAAAAGAAATATTACGTATTCCACCATTTACTGTAGAACTTGTATTTAAATCATCATATTTTAAAATATCCTCATTATTATTCACCACATTTTCATTTTCCAAATAACTATCATTGTCTTGATTATAATTAACGGTATTATTACTATGAGAATTGTCAACATTAGTCAAATTAGTTAATGAATTAGAATCTACTGCCACAATAGAACCTATAGACAATGAGATAATTAGAAAAATTGACAATATCCAATAAAAATTTTTTAATTGCATATATTACCACCATAATTAACAAAAAATTTTAAAATATTTAAAATTTTAAAATATCAAATTTTATATTAATAATATAAATAATTTATTATAAAAAATTTTAGATACAAAATTCATAGAATGTTTACAAGTTAATAAAAAGAATAAAAAGTTATAAACCATAAAAAAATAATATAAATTCTAATTTTCTAATATAACAATCTACAAATATTTTTTTAAACTTTTTAAAATATTTAAACAATATTTTAATAAAATAAATAAATATAAATTAATAAATTAAAACAAAATAAAAAAATAATTAAAATTAAAATTTTTTCATTTTAATATTTAGAAAAAATAAGTTTAATTTGGAAAAAATAATTTAACAATAAATTTAACTTTTATAATAAACTAATTTTAAAAAATAAATCAAACAAGTTTAAAAATCAATCATATTTATATATCTAAATATATAGATTAATTATTAATTTTTATAGTCGGATGATAACATGAAAAAAATATTTGATAAATGTAAATTTGGAAACTTTGATATTCAAAGTAGGATAATCAGATCTGGAATGTGGGAATCTCAAAAAAGTGAAAATGGAATTCTAGATCAGGCTGTATTTAATAGATATGAAAATATTGCAAAAAGTGGAGTGGGACTAATCAACTCAGAATTCTTCTGCATAGATTCAAGAGACAGATTTGCAAAGTACTCCTCAAATGTAAATTATAAGGGATTCGTCAAGGACTATAATGAAATCACCAACATAGCACATAAATATAATGTCCCTATTCTAGGACAATTGGCAATCTTCTGGTATAATGACGGACTTAATCAAAAAGTCACACCAAATGATATAAGTTTTGAAGGTATAAGACGATTCCAGACAGATGTAATCTTAGCTGCCAAAAAGTTTGAATTTGCCGGATTTGACGGTATTCAAATAAACATGGGAAATAACTTCTACTTAAGTAATTTCATTAATCCCTACTTCAATCAAAGAGAAGACAAATATGGTGGAAAGACCTTTAACCGTATGAGGATTGTACTTGAAATCGTCAGGGTTATTAAGAAGAACTATGACATTCACGTAAATGTAAAACTAAATGCCAATGACGGAAGAAAAGGTGGAATAGGTTTTGATGAGAGTATGGAAATGTGCAAATTACTTGAAGAATATGGTGCGGACAGTATACAGTTAACTTCACGTAGTAATACATTCCCAACAAGTGACGGCAGCAATCCTTTCATTGATTATGCAGATAAATTAAGTGGCGATACAAATATTCCAATTATTTTAGGTGGAAGATTCAATGACAAGGATAACATTGAAAATGTTTTAAATACAACAAATATCGAATACATTTCAATGAGCAAACCATTTGTAGCAGAACCAGATTTCCTAGTAAATTGGAAAGCAGGTACAAGTTCAGAAACCAAATGCATTAACTGTAAAAATTGTTATTCTAAGAAAGTAAGTACATGCTTTGTTAATGGAACCGATAATGTTTAAAATATCTTCTTTTAATTTTTAAGATTATTTCCAAAATAATCTTTTAAACTACTTTTCATATCCTACAACTTTAACATTTAAAATAATATTTTAAAAAAAATTTTCAAATATTATTACAATTAATAACCTAAAAATAATTCTTTTAAAAAACTACTTTTCACATATTTCTACAACTTTAACATTTAAAATAATATTTTTATAAACTACTTTTCACGTATTTTACGAAATCCCAAATAAAATAATTTTAATAAATAGCTAATTTTAAAAAATAAAATAGATAAATATTAAAACAATTTTATAAACAGTGTTAATTTTAGAAATATTTAAAGGTGTTTTAATGAAAATAGCTATGGTAGGTCAGTTTCCACCACATATTGGTGGTGTAGGTGTTCATATACATTCACTTGCAAAGGAATTAGTTAAAAAAGGCCATGAGGTATATGTGATTACCTATCCACACAAAGATATTAAGGATATTGATGGAATCCATGTAATTGGAACTAAAGGAATAAATATCCCAGGACTTAGAGGATTAGGATTCTATATTAATGGTAAAAAGGAACTTAAAAAACTAGTTGAAAAAGAGGATATTGACATTATCCATGGCCATTATCTAGTGCCTGCAGGTCTTATAGCTGTTGAAGTCGGTAAATCAGAAGGAATAAAAACATATGTTACAGCACATGGATCCGATATTTTTGAACTGTATAATAAAAAAGCATATTCACACCACATAATCAAGAAGGTTTTAAAGAATGCAGATGTTGTGCTTGCAGTAAGTGAAGCCCTTAAAGATGATATGCTTAAGATTGATATTAAAGGATTAGAATCTAAACTTAGAATACACCATAACTCCGTAGATATTTCTAAATTTAAGATAGAGAATGACTATAATTTTAGAGGGGAGCTTGAAAGGGATTACAATCTCAACAACGATTATCCGATTGTGGCATTTGTCGGTAATCTAATTCCACGTAAAAATGTGAATAGTTTAATTGATGCTAAAAGATTAAGTGACATTCCATATAATCTTTTAGTTGTAGGTGACGGACCTGAGGCCAAAAGGCTTAAAGAACAATCAAAGGATTTGGACAATATCTATTTTGTAGGTTCAAGGGGAGATGTTGAAAATATCTTACCAAGCTGCGATATGCTTATCCTACCTTCCCATAGTGAAAGTTTCGGACTTGTACTTATAGAGGCACTTGCATGTGGTAAGGCAGTTATTGGCAGTAATGTAGGTGGAATTAAAGAAATCATTAACGAGGATGTTGGTCTTTTAATAGATCCCGAAAATCCCAGTACCATTAATGAAGGGATTACCAAGATTTTAACTAACGAGGATTTAAAGAATAAGTTTGAATCAAATGCCCGCAGTAGGGCCATGGATTTTGCAAAAGTAGAAATACCCTATGACAAAATAGAATAAGTTAAAGAAAATATTGATTTATAATGATTAAGTAAATAAGCCAGTCAATTTAATGATAATTAGGTTTTGTAATAAGGGGGGTGTTAAATTGACTAGGCTTATAAATATGATTTACAATTTAGAATATTCCTCATCGGAAACTTCTTCCAACCATTCATTACTTGTGTTTTCACCAGGAACCTCAATAGCTATATGTGAAAACCAGGAATCAGATTTAGCACCATGCCAATGTTTAACATTCGGAGGTATCTCAACAACATCTCCAGGTTTTAAACTCTGAGCTGGTTTACCCTCTTCCTGATACCATCCTTCACCATCGACACATATTAAAATTTGACCTCCACCATTTGTTGAATGATGTATATGCCAATTATTTCTACATCCTGGTTCAAAGGTCACATTTGCCAAAAACAAGTTAGCATCTGGACCAACTAAAGGATTCAAATAGGATTGTCCAATAAAGTATTCTGCAAAAGCATCGTTAGGTTCTCCAAGACCAAAGTCTCCACCATGTTCATTGTCACTCATGATAATTACCTCTCATTAATTTTGTAATAATATTATAATTTAACATAAATATATATTAATTAATCTATTATAATGTGTATATATAAGTTTGGGTAAAAAAATCCCGAACCACATAATTAAAAGAATATTCAAGTTAAAAAGTCCTTTAATAAACAGCCTTAGAAACTACTCCTAGATATCCTAAAGACATTATCTAAAACCCTTGAAGCAAATCTATTTATCTACCATTTTAAGACATGTTAGTAAAAATAAACATTCTTGTAAAATTTCAATTAATCTAAATCATTTAAGTTTTTAATAGAATAATCTCAATATATAATAAATATTAAAATATAATATAATTTCAATGAAATTTTAAGAGGTATATTATGAGTAGTGGTGAAGAATTTACACATTTAACAGAAGACGGAGTTCATATGGTAGAGGTAGGGAAAAAACCAGAACAAACTAGAAAAGCAGTTGCAAGTGGAAATATTTTACTAAAGGAAAGTACAATCTCAAAGATTGAAAATTCAGAGATTAAAAAAGGTAATGTTTTAACTACTGCTCAGATAGCTGGAATTCAAGCAGTTAAAAACACATCTCAGATCATACCCCTATGTCATCCGTTACATATCACAGGTATTGAAATTGAATTTGAAACAAATAAGGATTATATCAATTGTATTGTAAGTGTTAACAGTAAAGGACAGACCGGTGTTGAAATGGAAGCAATTACAGGTTGTAGTGTAGCACTTCTTACAATTTGGGATATGGTTAAAGCTGTTGAAAAGGATGAAAACGGCCAATATCCAGATACCAATATTTCCAATATTGAAGTTCTTAAAAAAGAGAAAATATAAAAAAATAATAAAACTAACTTAATCTAAAATTAAGCTCTTAAAAAAGAGAAGATATAAAAAAATAATAAAACTAACTTAAAAGTTTAATATCTTTTTAAGATAAAGACAATGATTATTTTTCAGATGCTCTTACTTAGATTTTATATAAAAAGTATTAGAAATTTATAATGAAATAAATTAAAGACGGATTCATATGGAAAGTTTAGACAACGATTTAAAAGAGATAATTCAAACTGCATATCCATATATTAAAGAATTTAATCCTGCCCAGAAAGCTGTTATTGAAAGTGGATATATTGATGATGATTCCAACTACATTATAGCCATTCCAACTGCAAGTGGTAAAACTGTTTTAGGAGTTCTTGGCCTATTAAAAACAATTTTAAATGGTGGAAAAGCAATATATGCAGTTCCATTAGTTTCTATTCAAAATGAAAAGGTTAAAGAATTCAAAAAATTTGAGGAATTTGGAATAAAAGTAGGTAAATCTCCAAGATACAACGATCTTTCCGTAATGGTTTTTGAAAGCTTTGATGCAATCAGCCGTTTCTCATGGAACACATTAAGGGAAATTGATACCATAGTTGTGGATGAGTTCCATATGATTGGAGAGGATACCCGTGGACCTACAATCGAATGTGCACTCACAAGAGCAAGAATCGTTAATCCATCACTTAGAGTTATAGCGCTTTCTGCAACCCTTTCAAATATGGAGGATATTCAAAGCTGGTTAGATGCCAAAGTTGTAGAACATGATTATAGGCCTGTTCCACTTGTCAAAACGGTTCTTGACAATGAGATGTTCAATGTTAAAAGTAAAAATGACATTGTTGTAAAGATTATAGAAAAGGCAATGAACGAGGACTCCCAGGCCCTTGCATTTGTATCTACAAGAAGATTTACAGAAAGTCTTGCAAAATATGTGGCAGGCAAAATCAAAAATAAAATCTCAAAGGAAGATAGGGCTAAGTTTAACGAAGTTGCAGACAAACTACTTAAAGTTCCCGAGAAGAAAGGATCAAGACCAACAAGCACCTGTTTAAAGCTTGCAGAGGCTGCAAAGAATGGTTGTGTTTTCCACCATGCAGGACTATTTCCGGAACAGAAAGAAATTATTGAAGACGAATTTAGAGAAGGTAATATCTTAATGATTGTTGCAACACCAAGTTTAATGTATGGTGTAAACTTACCTTCAAAGTCAGTTGTAATCCGTGACTATACACGTTGGACTAAAAACGGTCCTCAGGAAATACCTGTATTTGATTATGAACAGATGTCTGGAAGAGCTGGAAGACCATTGTATGACAATGAGGGATTCTCATATTTACTTGCAAAAACAATGGATGAATCCGAACTACTTAAGGAAAAATATGTAAATGGTGAAATTGAACCAACCAATTCAAAACTTGTTGATAATAAGGATGCATTCTATAAACAGATAATAGCACAGGTGGCTTCATCACTTTCCAAAACCCCTGAGGAGTTATTTGATTTCTTCTCAAAAACATTATACGGTTACCAAATGACCGCAAATGAATCAATGAAATTCTTTGCAGAGGAAAGTCTTAAATATGAGATAGAAACCTCCCTTAGATTCTTAATGGAAAATGGAATATTAAGACCAACACCAGAAGGACTTAAAACAACCGAGTTTGGTCAGCTTATTGCCAAATCCAATTATTCAGTTGAAACGGCAGTTAAGATTAAGGAATACACAAATGTCGTTAATGATTATATTAATATTGGAGAATTGATCTACCTATTAAGCCAAACACCAGATTTACCATTAATATCATTTAAAGCACGTAAAAATAAGGATCCTGTCCGTGAGAAGATGGCTTCACTTGGATTATTTGTAACCGATATTGGAAACCCTGAAGCCACTACAGTCTCACTTATGGAATGGATTGACGAGAGAACGGAATTTGAAATAGAAAATAAATATCAGGTATACTCTGCCTCATGTAGACGTTGTGCTTTAGATGCGTCATTACTTGTTAAATTTGTAAAGGACACATTCGAGGTTTTAGGTAAATTCTCATACTCCAACGAATTGGATAAACTATCTGCAAGACTTTACTATGGAGTTAAAGAGGATATAATACCTCTTGTAATTGGTGTAAAACGTCTTGGAAGAAGACGTGGAAGAGCGGTTGTTAATGCCTTTGGTGATGATTTAAGGGTTCCATCTGAAAATGAACTTCAAAGAATTGACGGAATCGGTAAAAAACTTGCAAAAAGCATTAAAGAATTTGCCGAACATTACAATACAGATTAGGATTAAATCCATTATAAGATTTAATCATTTACTCCTTTTATTCAATTGAAATAATTTAAAACATTGATCTTTTTATTCTTGTTTTACTATTTTTACTCAGTTCAAATAGTTAAAAACGTTTACTTATTTTATTTAATCAAAAAAGATAACCAAAAAAAAACATCTTCATATTAATCAAAATAATTAAAAAAATAGAAATAACCCTTTATAAATAAAAAAAGGGATATTCTTTAATATATATTAGATCCCGCAGATATAAATCCTAAACCATCAAGGATTAAGCTTATTGCAAGAATAAGTGCCACATAGAAAGGATTAAGCCATGATAGACAACCCAATATTATTGTAATAATACCTAAGATTAACATTATAATAGCTGTGGCTCTAAGTGGACCATACTCCCTATAATAAATATTTAATATTGCAAATATTACCATTATTAAACCTACAACCCAGAATATCAAACCAAATATTGCATCAAACAATTGAATATTTCCAATTAAACATATACCCAATATTACACTTAAAATTGATAGGAATATCTTGGTAAGTGAATGAGCGGCATAACTAGACCACTCGCCACATCCCCTAATAAAGTAATAAATACCTAAAATTATGAAAACAAGTCCAAATACAAATGACAAGAATGTTTGGCTCAGGTATGGAAATGCTAAAATAATGATTCCGACAACAATTGTAATTATTCCTGTAATAGTTAAATCATTCATATTCTCACCTCAGATAATTATTTTCTAATTTAAGATATAATTAAGAAGTATATATACTTTTAATAAGTAAAATAGACATTTAATAAAAAATGAACAACTTAAAATTAGAAAAGAATTTTTTGTTAGACAAAGATTAAAAAAAAACAAGTAAATTAAAACAGAAATGAACTTCATTAAATAAAAACCATGTAAAACCTGTTAGAAATAGAAAAAAGCCCATATTAACTAATGATTAGGGAAAATTAAAAAAATAGATTACAAGAATCTAAAATAGCTTAATATTGAATAAAAATCGTTAAAGATTGAAAATAAGTAAATAAAACAGAAAGAATTCCGTATCAAAAAAATAATTCAAGAAGAGAAACTAGTGGATTTAACCTCCGCCATCAGCTACCTGATCATCAATCCTTGCATCAGCAAATTGTCTTTGTCTTTCCTTGAATTTTTCCTCATCGAATTCGGTATTATCCTCAAGTTTATAATCTTTTTTATCAATGATTTCATCTTCGGATAAAACTTCTACCTCACTGGTAACATACCACATATTAGTATTAGCTATCTTAACCCAGTATTTATCATCCTTAATGCGCATATCCTCTACTTCACCAGTAGTACCGGTAGGTATATATCGGACAGTTTTACCTTCCTCTATTACCCTACCAATAGCATCTAAAATATCCATTAATATCATCTCTACAAAATGAAATTATCCTTTAATTATATTAACATCTAATAATACATAGTCCCCAATACTTTTAATATTGTCATATCTTACAACAACTTCATCACTAGATATCATATTTTTTTTAAGAGAAATTGTAAGTTTTTGGATTTGACCAGATTCACTATCAAAATCAGCATCCACTACTTTTCCAACTTCTTTAGCATCAGTATCCAATACTTTCATACCTAATAAATCTTTAACCTTCATGAGAAGTCTCTCCTAAATAAATTTTAAAAATATTTAAATCTAAATATTAATTAATTAAGAATTTAACAATAAAAATATAAATAATTAACTAATATATTTCTATTAAGAAAATTAAATATTCAATTAGAACTGATTTTATTATTTTTTTAAAAAAGAAAGTATTTTAACATTATGTTTGAGGATAATATGACAGAGGAAACATTAGATAAAGCTTGTAGAATTATTATTGACAATATTCTAAATGGTCAAATCCAGAATCGTAAGGATTTAGAAGTTGAAAAAAGACAGTTATGTAGACAGATGAAACTTTCTAAATTTATGAGCAATGCGGATATTCTAGAACGTGCAAGCCATGAGGAGATGGATTTAATCACACCGATACTTCAGAAAAAACCTACCAGAACTTTATCAGGTGTTGCAATTGTAGCGGTTATGTGCCATCCACATAAATGCCCACATGGAAGATGTTTTTACTGTCCCGAAAGTAGTACGGCACCGCCAAGTTATACCGGTGAGGAACCTGCTGCATTACGTGGAAGAATGTTTAAATTCCATCCTTATATTCAAACTTACAATAGATTAATGCAACTCCATAAAGTGGGACATCCAATAGACAAGGTTGAACTCATTATTATGGGAGGTACTTTCCCGTCATTGGACATTTGTTATCAGGAATGGTTTGTCTCCCAATGTCTTAAGGCAATGGTTGATTTCGGTATCGTTCTTGATGATGTTGAGATTAAACATCATGGAAGCACTAGAAATCTGGATCTAGATGATATTGATAAGAATATTCTAAAACAATATCCTCCATATTCAAACGGGCTTGTAAAACCATATAAACCAAATGACTATGTGATTCTAGAGGACATTCAAAAGGCAAACGAATCATCCAAGATAAGATGTATTGGAATGACATTTGAGACAAGACCAGATTACTGCAAACCGGAACATATAAACAGAATGTTGAAAATGGGAGTGACACGTGTTGAATTAGGTGTTCAGACCATACATGACGATATTTACAAACGTGTTAAAAGGGGCCATACCGTGGCAGACAGTATTAATGCAAATAGGAATCTTAGAGATTCTGCCATTAAAGTTGCAATGCACTTCATGCCGGGACTGTTCCAGAATCAGAAGGAAGACCTCGAAATGTTTAAAACCATATTTACAGATCCGAACTACAAGCCGGATATGTTAAAGATCTATCCCGTACTTGTAACCAAAGGCAGTGAATTATATGATCTATGGCTTAAAGGTGGATATGAACCATATACCACTGAGGAGGCTGTGGATTTAATAGTTGAAATCAAAAAGATACTGCCTAAATGGGTTAGGACCATGAGAATCCAAAGGGATATTCCGACAACATTAATACAGGGAGGAATATCCAATTCAAATCTTGGAGAATTTGTATATAAAAGACTGGAAGAGGAAAATATTAACTGTCAATGTATAAGATGTAGAGAAATAGGCCATAAAAAAACAAAAGAAGAGTATACAATCGACGATTATCAGTTATTTGAGGAAAGTTATGATTGCTGTAATGGTGTAGAACATTTCTTGTCCATAGAAGATAAAAACGAGGAAAGTCTTGCAGGATTTTTAAGGCTAAGACTTCCGTCACCACAGGCATTCAGAGAAGAAATTACTGACAAATCAGCTTTAATCCGTGAATTACATGTCTATGGAAACCTTATACATATTGGTAAAAAATCAAATAAGATAGGTCAGCATACAGGCTTTGGAAAACAGTTACTTAAAAGGGCCGAGGAAATTGCAATAGACAACAACAAAGAGGAAATACTGATTATAAGTGGAATCGGTACCAGAAACTATTATCGTAAATTTGGTTATGAAAGAAAAGGACCATATATGGCAAAAAAACTGATATAAAATCCAAATCCCAACTTAGATTTGTTACTATAAAAAATTTTCGGTTAGGATTATATAAGAAAAGTTATATATGAATTATAAATATTTATATACTTTTAAAATTATAATTAAGAAATTAGTAGGGAGAAAAAACGAGGTAAAATTATGAAGAATAAATCACCAAGAGAACTTGCAAGAAGTATGGAATTTACTTACTTAGACAATACTGCTACAAAAGAAGATATGAAGGTATTCTGTCAAATTGCAGATGATTGGAATATGTTTTCTGTTGTGGTAAGTCCTTGTTACGTTAAATTAGCATCTGAATTACTTAAAGACAGTGACGTTAAAGTAGGAACCGTTGTAGGTTTTCCATTAGGTACTAATGATAAAAGGGTAAAAGCATTAGAAGCTAAGATTGCTGTTGAAGATGGAGCAGATGAAATTGATATGGTAATGAATATTCCTGCATATGAAAATGGAGATTACCAGCTTATTCTTGAGGAAATCTCAGCTGTAAGAGCTGAAATTGGTGATAGAATTTTAAAAGTGATTATTGAAACAAATTACTTCCAAGAGGACGACATTAGAAAAATCAGTAAATTGATCGATAAAAGTGATGCAGATTTCATTAAAACCAATACAGGATTTACAGGAAACAATACCTTTAATGAAATGATCACATATATTCAAATAATGACAACTGCAGCACCTCATACAGAGATTAAAGCATCTGGAGGTATTAAAAACCAAAAAACTTGTTTAAGATATTTGGCTGCAGGTGCAAGTAGAATTGGATCATCTACAGCAAACCTTATTCTTGAAGAATATCAAAATTTACTCGAGAACAAAGCTTATAAACCTAGAAAGATTAGTTTATAACCATTTCTTCTACTTTTTTTTAAATTTTAAAAATTATATTTTAAGTAAACCATTTACTATTTTTCATTAGAGTTCCATTTAAAAAATTAAACTTTATTACAATTATAAAATATACATATCTATTTCTTAAAACCCCAATTCTAAAATTGCAAACTTCAATAAATCATTTAATTTTTTAAGTAAAATAACTTCAACCTAAAAATTGAACTTTAATCATAATCTGCAATCTATTTCTTAAAAACCTAATTCTAAAAATACAGTGAAAAATTAAATTGAAAAATTATTAAACTATAAAACCAAAATCCAACTGAAAAATTCCATCATTTAATTAAAATATGAAATAATAATTTAGTATTTGAATATTTTCTATTTAATTAAATTAACTGTAATATGAATTTGATTTGTATATAATTCTATATCAGGAAATAATAATCTGCAAATATAGATATCTTTAATAAAAACTTGATAATATTAAAATTTTAAAATCAAAAAGGTAATTTTCAATATATATTTGAAACAATGAATATTCAAATATGAGACTAATTGAAAAAATCAGAATAGAAGATTACTAAAAAAATCAAATACAACAAAAAACACAGTAAAATAAACTAAACAAACAAATATACAACAAAAATTACAAAAAACAGCTAAAAAAATCAAATAGAACAAAAAAATACAGTAAAATAAACTAAACAAACAAATATACAACAAAAATTACAAAAATAGTTGAAATTTAAAAATAAAATCATAAAAAAAGATGTATCTAGTGCCATGGGCCGGACTTGAACCAGCGACATCTAGATCTTCAGTCTAGCGTTCTCCCATCTGAACTACCATGGCATATGGTCCGGACGAGATTTGAACTCGTGATCCCCTCCACGTCAAGGAGGTATCATACCCCTAGACCACCGGACCTACAAACATACATACCTATTATAGTTTATAGATTCTCATATATAAAGATTACTATTTCTTTATTAAAATCTAAGGATTTTTTAAAAAACATCAAATCTTATCCAAAGAATAACTACACTAAAAAATAGTCTATTTAAAAAAATTTAAAAATAAGTAATTGGCCATAGAACTGGCCAAACTTATAAAAAAATTCATCACTAACTGGATGCAAATTAAGAAACCTATTTGATAGCTAATTTTACATCAGTAGCTTTGACAGTTTTTCTACCAGCATGGCGTGCAAAATCAACAGATTTTCTTGCTAATTCTTCACCTTGTTCTTCTAAAGCTTCAGCTAATGCAATTTTTGCTTCATCGGAAATTCTTTGTGCTCCAGCATTTTTTAAGATACGACCGACTGGTGCGATTGGTAATTCACTCATTTTTTCACCTCCAAATAATAGTTGTTTCACATAGTATATAAAGGTTTCGTTAAAAAATGATTAAAATAGGCTAATATTCACTCAACATAATTAATATTATTTTTATCATGAATTAAAAAATTATTAACATATTACTATTAAAAAATACTAAAAAAATTAAAACTTATAAGTTAAACTAGCATTATAAGCAATTAAAAAATTAAAAAATTAAATCTATTTAAATATCTCAAATTACGAATAAAAGAACAAACAATCTTTAAAATAGTTCAAAAAACCAAATAAAATATGTTTTTTATAAAAATTAATAATATTTCTTAAATCAATTAAACAAATTGTTTTAATATTTTAATTAACAAAATAAATGAAAATTAGTTAGAATATATCTCTAAAAACCTTTAAAATTCATCATATTATTTAATATTTTAAATAATGTTTTAAGTTCTCAAAATAGAAGACAAATATAAATATTATATAAAAATATTAATAATTAATAGAATATTAGAAAGATAAAAAAATATTGAACTTATATTAATAAAATTATTAAACTTATTTTATGAATTTATTAAAAAAAAGGATTTAATAAAAATTATTAAAATAGTATTTGATTAATTTTTTATTAGAAATTATTAAGTTTAATAATTTTAGTTCTTTTGATTAATAGGAAGGATATAATTATTAATTTGTGATATTATGAGTTTTAAAAATTATTTATTATCTAAAAGTAATAGTTACAACTATTATAAAAGTAATTACACCAAGTTAAATAAAGAAAATGAAAAAGTTAATGGTGAACTTAAAAAATGTAGGGAAGATAATAGATTACTTTTAGAATCTATTGATGATGTTATATCAAGTGGCATAGATAGATATTGTCCCATATGTAATAAGAAAATTCCATTTTTCACACCAATTTATGGTAGAAAACATGCATTTTGTCCTAGTTGTAAATCCTTAGAAAGAACAAGACTTCTTTTTTATTATATAAACAGTAATTACAATATTTTTAATTTGAAAGAAAATAAAAAATTGTTGCATTTTGCTCCAGAAAAAGCCTTATTTAAAATATTTGATAATTTAAATAATCTTGATTACTGGCCAGTAGATATTAACCCTAAAAATAATATAAGAAAACAAGTGGATATGTGTGATATTCCTTTTGAAGATAATTCATTTGATTTTATTATTTCATGCCATGTACTAGAACATATTCCAGATGATAAAAAAGCAATGTCTGAATTATACAGAGTAATCAAACCAAATTCTCAAGGAGGGATTGTATTTTTAATGGTTCCTATATTTAGAGAACTAAATGAAACCTTTGAAAATCCAGAATATAACACTGATGAATTAAGAACAAAATATTTTGGTCAAAAAGACCATGTTCGAAAATATAGTACCGACTTTAAAGATAGATTAGAATCTGTAGGATTTGATGTTACATGTTATGATCCTGTAAAATTAGATAAAGAAATAAATGAAAGATATGGTTTTTTAGATAAAGATATTATTTTCATTTGTAAAAAATAAAAATAAACAATTTTTAAATAAGTTAAAAAAAAAATGATTAATCTACAATCTCACCTAATAGATAGGTGCTTGTAGCATCGTTTATTTTAACATTGACAAAAGAACCAATTTTAGCCTCAGGAACAATTACCGGAATATAGGAATATGTTTTTCCCATATATCCACCTTTGGAACCCTTACCAACAATTAAAGTTTCTAATGTTTTACCAATTAATTGTTTATTCTCTTCCTCGGTTATCTCTTCCTTGATATTGGTAAGTTCCTTAGATCTTCTCTTCATTACTTTAAATGGAATTTCCTTAAGTGAGGAGGAAATGGCACCTTCTCTATGTCTATATTTAGATAGATGTATTAAGCTTGGTTTAATCTCCCTTAATAATTTTATAGTTTCCTCGAAATCCTCTTCCGTTTCTGTTGGATAACCTACTATAATATCAGTTGCAAGGGTTAAATCCGGAATCTCGCTTCTAACTTTTGCAACAAAATCCTTATATTCTGCAATTGTGTGGCGACGATTCATGTCCTTTAAAACCTTATCACTACCTGTTTGTACAGGTAGATGCATGAATTTATATACCTTTGGCATTTTAAATGCCTCGATTATACCGTCAACATCATCGAAAATGTTTTTAGGATGCATCATTCCAACCCTAATTTTAAAATCACCGTCTAAACTTGCAACCTCTTTGATTAAATTAGATAGTTTTTCATGGGTGTCATGACCAAATGCTGCAGTGTCCTGGGCAGTGAGTTCAATTTCCACAGCACCATCTTTAATAGCTTGTTCTGCCTCGGCTTTAATATCTGCTATTGGATAAGAATGAAGGGGTCCGCGAGCCAGTCTTGTACAACAAAAAGTACATTTTCCCATACATCCTTCACATATTTGAATGATGTGTACTTTATCATCACTTTGAACCTTTTTAAGACCTACTTTTGTTTTTTTGGATAAACCTATATCCCTTTCAGTCTTACCCTCATATGCTGCTTTTACAACATCAGCAGTTTTATCTAATTGGTGAGGCCCTATCCAGGAAGTTCCGTCCTCAGCTATCTTCTCAAGTTTTTCCGGATCTATCTCAACCATACATCCACTGACAACAACCTTCTTATTGGGATAATGTTTCTGAAGTTTTTGAATCCTGTTAGTTACCTTATTTTCTGTTGGTTGTTTTACATAACATGTGTTTACAATAATTACATCGGCATCCTCAGCATTATCAACAAGTTCCATACCATTCTCAGCAAGCACACCTGCCATAATCTGAGAATCCGCCTTATTAAAAGTACATCCAAATGTTTCAATAGATACTTTAATTTGACTCATAATCAGAACCCTAAGTAATTTATAAAAAATAATATGTTAAATTTTTAATTAATAATAAGATAATATATTACTTTACTGTTTATATAATTATTTAATTTTTATATATATCTTAAGGCTTATTGGAAAAACTAGGATTAATTGAAATTTCAGGTTTAATACTAAATTAAAAATGAATTTAAAAATCTCAGATAAATAAACAATTGGATTTGAATCACAAAGATATTTACAAAATATTAAAAATAAAAAATAGAAAAAGCAGAAATTCAAACATTTGTTGTAGTAAGCCCTTTTAGAATTCTTAATTTTATTGATTTTAATCTTATTTAAAATTAATTTTTTTCAATGTTAAATAAGAAATTAGAGATAATTTTTGTTCTTCAGAGTCAACTGGAACTATTAAAGATTTGAATAAGAATGTTTTGTTACTTTATATTCCTTGTGTTTTTAACTCCTTTTAGCACGATAAGATTATATGTATTACTGAAAAGATTCAAAATAATCATTTAAATTATAACCTGAATATTATGTTTCAGAAGTAAAACACATTTAATGGAAATACAATTACATTTCTATTAAATTCTAATTTGTTTAATTATACTTAATAGAAAATATTTAGTGGGGTTTTAGCACATACAATATCTCCAAGTTTAAGTAAATTATATTTTGAAGTGTTTTTAGTTACAAATTTTATTCTAAAATATTTAATTTAATTTAATTTAATCAACAGGAAAAGTTAGTACCGAAATTACGATTCAGGAAGTTCAAAGATGAATGGATAAAAGTATCTTTAAAAGATATAACTATTAGAATAAAAGATAAAAATAAATCTCTTGAAACTGATTTACCTTTGACTATATCCGCTCAATATGGTTTAATTGATCAAAAAGAATATTTCAATAAAATCGTTGCTAGTAAAAGTTTAGCTAATTATTATTTATTAAAAAAAGGAGATTTTGCTTATAATAAAAGTTATTCAACAGGATATCCATATGGTACTATAAAAAGATTGAATAAATATGATAAAGGTGCCGTATCAACATTATATATTTGTTTTAAACCTAGAAATATAGATTCAAATTTTTTAGAACAATATTTTGAAACTGATAAATGGTATAAAAAAATTTACAAAATTGCAGTTGAAGGTGCTAGAAATCATGGTTTATTGAATATAGCAATTTCCGATTTTTTTAATACAAAACATTATATTCCTAAATCTAAAGATGAACAAATTAAAATTTCAAAATTTTTAGAAATAGTTGATGAAAAAATTGACTTATTAGAAAAGAAAAAAGAGATTAAACTTAAAATTAAAGAATATTATATTCAACAAATATTTCTGGAAGATTGGGATAATAAAATAAAATTTTATGACTATAAACCACTTAATGAAATTACATTTTATCAAGAAGGTCCTGGTGTAAGAAATTATCAATATACAAATAAAGGAGTTAAATTATTAAATGTTGGTAATTTCGTTAAGAATAAATTAATTCTTGAAAATACAGATAGATATATATCTAAAGAAGAAGCTTATGGAAAATATAAACATTTTCTTGTAGATGAAGGTGATTTATTGATTGCATGTTCTGGAATAAAAGCAGAATATTTTAATGAAAAAATTGCTTTTGCAGAAAAAAAGGATTTACCATTATGTATGAATACAAGTACTATGAGATTTAAATCATTGGATGATAATTATTTAAATTTAAATTATTTAAAATGGTATTTTCAAACACCTCTGTTTAAAAAAGAAATTTTTAGGATATTGACTGGATCTGCACAATTTAATTTTGGACCTACTCATTTAAAATATTTAAAAATATTAATACCACCATTAGATTATCAAATAAAAATTGGAAATTTTATGGATTTAATTAAAGAAAATATAGATTATATAGATATAAAAATTAAATTAATGAAACAATTTAAGAAAGGTCTTCTTCAGAAAATGTTTGTTTAGGTGATATTATAATATTTATCACCTAAAAAAATATTTATTGTAATATGAAATTCTTCATTAATTATTTCTTCTTTTTCTTCTTTTTCAGTATAAATCATAACATTCTTCATTGCACCCATATAAATCTTTTTTAATCTTTGAGGATTTGTTTTTATATAAGTTTCATGTACTATATTTTTACTTCGTCCTTGTAGTGAATCAATATATTCTGCAGTTAATCCTATATTTGATGCATGAAATTTTCTTAATGTATGTGATCTAAAAAATCTATATTTTCCTTTAAATCCCCAATTCATATTATCATTAATTTCTTGAAATCGTGATAATAATAAAGAACTTGTGAAATCAAATAGTTTATCTTCTAATTTTAAGTTTTCACGTGTTTTTAAATATTTAACTATAGCATGACTTGCTTCAGGTGAACAAAAAGTATAATAATATTTATCTGTTTTAATTCTTTTTAGATAAAATATTGGTACTACATTATTTCTTTTTTCAAGTACATTTAATATATTATTAAGTGGTCCACCATTATGATATTCAGCTGTTCCATCAATAAATTGTCTTACTGTTAGTGATAATGTTTCTGCCTTTGCTGTTCCTGAAGATGACATAAATAATATAACTGCTTTTAAATCAATTGGCACTATTTCAAGTGCTTGATATATATGTTCTTTAGTAGGTAGATCTAAATAATTTGTTTCATAAACTTTATCATATTTTGCATCAGGTAAATGTGGTATTTCAATTTCAAAGTGTATATAAAATGTTTTTAATTTTGAAAAATATGTTTTTGCAGTATTAGGTGACATAGTACTATTTAGTAAATAATTACGATAATCAAGAAGTCTTTTTTTAATTTTTCTTTCTTTAAGTGGAATCCTTTTTTCTTCATCTTTTAAAGCTTCTTTAAGTAAATAATTAATAGTTTTATTATGAAAAGATGTATATTTCTTCAATGCAGATTCATATCCTTTCATAGTACTATCTTTAATATTTCTTTCTTTACAAAATTTAATAAAAAGTTCGTTTGTATACATAAACTTTTTTTAAATGAAATAAAAATAAATATTTTATTAAAAAGTATTAGTTTAAAATATTATTTTAAGTTTATTAATTAAATTAATTAATATAATATCTTAACACCAAAAATTCATTGAAGGTTTAAAAGAAAGTATATTTTCAAATTTAAATTATCCTAAATTTAAATTAAATAATTTTATGAAAATTTCTAAAATTAAATGTAATGATAATATTAATAAAAGATTAACTGTTAAATTAAATTTAAAAGGAATAGTACCTAGAGAAACAAAAACAACAGAAAAAGAAGGTGTTACAACACAATATATTAGAAAAAAAGGACAATTTATTTATGGTAAACAAAATCTTTATAAAGGTGCTTTTGGAATTATTCCAAAAGAATTAGATGGATATATGTCTTCTAGTGATATTCCCTCATTTGATTTTATTAATAATAAATTAAATCCATATTGGTTTTATTACTTTATTTCTAGAAAAAATTATTATTCTCGTTTAGAAAAATACTCAACAGGTACTGGATCCAAAAGAATATCACCTGAAGAATTTTTAAATATTAAAATTCCATTGCCTCCAATTGAAAAACAAAATAATCAAGTTAAAATGTTTAATAAATTAATTGAAAGACAAAATATTTTAATTAAAGAAAAAGAATATTTATATAATTTTAAAAAAGGATTATTACAAAAAATGTTTGTTTAAATAAACATTTTTTGAAGTAAAAATTTCTTAAAATATTTTAAATTATTTAATTTTTCATTAATTAATTCAATTTTCTTATTAAATGTTAATAATATATTAACTATATTAAGTTGTATATTAAATTCAGGAAGCATAATAGGTATTGCATTTAATGTATCATTATTTAATGTAATTCCTTTTGCTGCTTGTGATCCATATTTTTTGATATTTAATGTTTTTAAATAAAAATACATATATTCTGTTGAGATTTTATCATTTTTCCATGTAAAATTAGCAATTGCTTCATTAGTATACATATCCTCTTTTAATATTGCTAATTTTCCAATAGTTAGTTTAAAACTCATTATTAATGTATCTTTTTTTATAATTTCTTTATTTTTTATTGCTTCTTCAGAAATTTTCTGTTTAGAATTGGTAATATATTTTTTATCCATATCTGCAATACTTAACCAATGATATTTACCATAATTCCAGTATTTTGGATTTTTAGTTGATGGTGTAAAACCTTTTTTAATTTCTGCAATATCTCCTAAGGAATATCTTTTAAAATTTATATTGTTCATTTTAAAATTAAAAATATTCTCTCTTAACTGTTTTTCATATTTTTGGTGTAAACATAATGTTTTTTCTAATAAGTCAATTTTCCTATCAATTTTTGATATAAAATTAGAAATTTTATATTGTTCTGGAATAGAAGGTAAAATATATGTTTGATTTAATAAATCTTTATTTGATAAATTAGGAGGATCAGTTCCTACAATTCTACTTTCCATATAATAAATGTTACGTGGTAATTGTAATAAATAATAAATAAATTTTAAAATAATTTTGTTTTTTGATTCTATTTTTCCTACTCTTTGATTTAATAAAGAATTATTAAATTCATTATTTACAAAAGAAATTTTCAATTCTTTATTTAAAATAGGTCTAGTAAGTGCAATAACTAGGTCTCCTTCCTTAAGTATAAATTTATCATATTTTTTCAAGTATTCATATGGTAAATATGATATTTCATCATTTTTTATTTTATTAATTCCAACATTTGCAATTTTTAACCATTTAACTCCATTAATCATGGAATCTTCACTTTTAAATGAACCTCCACCAAATATTTCAAATAAAAATTTTCCTTTTTTTGACTTCCATTCATCAGTAAAACCAGGAAATCTTAACTCTGGGACATGTTGATTGTCATCATGTATATCTTGTTTCTTAGTAGAAACATTATTATCATCACTCATATTTTACCCCCTAAATTTTAAAATATTGGTGATTGAATTCCAAGTTCTTCACAGATTTTATTAATTTCTTCATCAACTTCTTTTTCTTTAATTGAAATTTCTTTAAGTTCCTTACAAACTTCATCAAGATCAATAGGTTCTTCTTCTTCAAAAGTATCTACATATCTTGGTATATTGAGATTGTAATCATTTTCTTCAATTTCTTCCATTGTTGCTTTGTGTGAATACTTATCAATTTCTTCACGTTTAGCATATGTATTTACTATTTTATCAATATCTTCTTTTCTTAGTTTATTTTGATTTTTAGCTTTTTCAAAATCTTGTGAAGCATCAATAAAGAGAATATCTTCATCTTCTGTTCTACATTTTTTAAATATTAATATACATGTTGGTATACTTGTACCATAAAAGATATTTGCAGGTAGACCAATTACTGCATCTAAATAGTTTTTTTCTTCAATTAAATATCTGCGTATTTTACTTTCTGCAGCCCCTCTAAATAATACTCCATGAGGAAGTACAATGCCCATTGTACCATTTTCATCAAGATGATATATCATATGTTGTACAAATGCATAGTCTGCTTTTGATTTAGGTGCTAATTTTCCATAAGCACTGAAACGTTCATCATCAAGGAAGGATTTATCTGCACTCCATTTTGCACTGAATGGTGGATTGGCAACGATTGCTTCAAATTTCATGTTCTTATGCATTGGATGCTCCAATGAGTCTCCTTGTTTAATGTCAAAGTCCTGATATTTAACTCCATGAAGAATCATATTCATACGTGCAAGGTTATATGTTGTTTGATTTAATTCCTGACCATAAAAGTTTGCTACATCTGCTTCTTTAGATACACGTAGAAGTAATGAACCAGAACCACATGTTGGATCATATACTGATTTAATACGTTTTTTACCTAATGTCACGATTTTAGCAAGTACTTTTGAAACCTCTTGTGGAGTGTAAAATTCCCCTGCTTTTTTACCTGCACTAGATGCAAATTGACTTATCAAGTATTCATATGCATCACCAAGAATATCTGATTCACTATTTTCAAGTTCAAAATCAATATCATTTAAATGGAGTAATATTTTTGATATTAACTTATTTTTATCATCATTTGTTCTTCCAAGTTTAGATGAATGAAGATCCACATCCTCAAAAAGATTGCTGAAATCATCTTGACTTTCAGTACCAATACAGGAATTACTAATATAATTTAATGCTTTATTAAGATCATCCAATATGAAATCTCCAACTTTAGCTTTTTTAATAATGCAACTAAATAAATGTTGAGGTTCAATAAAGTATCCTAATGAATCTATTCCTTCATCTTTCAAATCTTCCTTATAGTCATCACGTTCCCATGCTTCTTTAAAAGTGATACCATCTACTTCTAATTCTTTGTTCATGTGAATTTCTAATTTTTCAGAGAGGTATCTGTAAAATATAAATCCCAATATGTAATTTTTAAATTCATTAGCATCCATATTTCCTCTTAATTCATCTGCAATTGCCCAAAGTTTACTTTCTAATTCTTGACTTGCCATAATAATTCACGCCCCTTAAAGGTCTAATAATTTTCCATATATTTAATAGCTTTTAATACAAAACATTTACTTATCTAATAGTTTATATAAAACATTTACTTATTTAACAATTATACAAAAGATTTATTTATCAAATTCTAATGCAAACATTTACTTATTTAATAGTTTATAAAGGTTTTTTAATAAACTAATACAATATTTATTATTTAATAATTTAATACAAATTCCACTATTTAATAGAATATTTTATTTATAAATACAATATTGATTTAATAAGAAGCAATAAATAGAATCTATCTATAAATATCTTCAATTATTGCTTCCTTGTAATCATTTTGATATTTAATAAGTTCTTTTTCTAATTTTATTTTATTGTCAATTAAATCCAAAAACATCCCATATTTCTTTTGAGTTTCTAAATCAGGAATGTCAAATTTAATTTTTCTTAAGTCTGCAACTTTAATTATTCTTAAAGCTCCTCCTTCACGTAATTTATGTAGTTCAGAAAGGAAATAATTACTTTTTAGTAGATGATAAAAGAATGATGGATTGTAACCTTCTTTTAATCTAATTACTGCAAAGTTCATTGTAATAATATATCCTTCCTCATTTAATCGAGTAACAGTATTTGGTTCAGATAATGATATTACAATATCATCTTTTTTTGAATAATATTTCTGATTTAAATCATCAGAAATATGTTTATATTCAAATTCAAATATACCTTCTTCTTTAAATTTATTTCGGATAACTGGTTTTAAATTACCTTCTGAATTAACAAAACGTGACAAGTGAACTCCAGAATATACCTCTGCAATATCATTTAGTCTTTCTTTAGTCATGAAAACCTCCCCAATAAGAATTATTAAATAATCCTATTAAGAATCTTTAAACTTAACTTAAATTCACTCAATAAAATCAATCATTAAGAAATTCAAACATTCAATTAACTTAAACCTTAATAAGAATTAATAAATAATCCCATTAAGAATCTTTAAACTTAACTTAAATTCACTCAATAAAATCAATCATTAAGAAATTCAAACATTCAATTAACTTAAACCTTAATAAGAATTAATAGATAATCCCATTAAGAATCTTTAAACTTAACTTAAATCTCAATTAAAAATTTTCTATAAATAGAATTTTTATTTCAATTTAAGATATATCATTTAACTTCAACCTAAAATATAAAGTAAATAAGTAATTGCGATAATTTTACTTATTATACTTAAAAAAGGTGAAATTTTAATAACATACAATAGAGAACCGTCTCTTATTATATATTAAATGTATAAACGAGTTTACCTCCAAATGGGAGTCGAACCCATCAACGATTAAAGGAGGATTTGAAATACTTGAAAGTATATGAATTTAATTCATATACATATTCAAGTAATAAACTAATATTCACCCAAGAATATTAAACCTCTTTGTAACTATCTACTTATACAAAAATTTGTACTTAGTAACTAATTACAATTAATTGTTTTGACATCATCATATATAAACTTAACGAAAATTTTAGTCATTAATTACTAATTACAATAAATTTTCCTAAAATAAATAAAACAAAATAAGAAAAATAAGAAATTTAAATAGATAAATACAATTAAATATTAATTAAATTAGAAAAATAATATATTAAAATAGATATTGAATAAAACAAAAATATAATAATATATTAGAGTAAATTTAAACCAATCAAAACAATTTATAGAAAATAGATAAAAAAATAGAAAATATAAAAAATATAAAAATTATAGAAAAAATAGAAAATATAGAAAAATAAAGTAAATTTAAAAATAAAATTTTAACCAATAAAAAAAAACTCAATTAAGTAAAACAATAATTAATAAAAAGTTTCTAATTAATAATCAAATTTTTCATGGAAATTTTCAATCATATTTTTAACTTCTTTAACTTTATTTCTTCTTTCTTTAAATTTGAGATTATGATTAAATGATTTTTTAAGTTTATCTTCATCAAGTTTACCGGAATATTCATAATAATCGAAAATTTGACGAGCAATCTTTTCATTTAAATCCTCTTCAGAAATAATATCCAGAATTGCATTCTCTCTTTCTTTTGACATGAATCCATCAAATACTTCATTAAAAGATAAATCTTTATCATTGATATTTCCTAATTCCTCATCAATGAATTTCTCAATTAAACTGATTTTACTTCTTAAATGTTCAGTTTCTTGCATAATATTTAATATACGTTTTTTATCATGCTCAAAACTTGAATCTTTAGGATCCATTGTTTTAAGAATATTAAGAATATAATCTACATTGATTTTATCATTTCTAAGCAATTCAAGTTCAAAGTCAATATCATCAAGAACAGATACTTTTTCTTTATCTGGACTTTTAAGTTCATCATGAATATCAAAGTAAATACTTTTATAATCTGAGAAATCCTGTTCAGTCATTTCAATATCATCATATGAAAATTCTGAGAAAGTATTCATCTTATTTAATATTCTTGAAAGTTCTCTGAAATTTAATACAAATTGTTTCTTATCCTTCTCACTTTGTAAATTAACTGCATCGTTTACTGTTTCAACAAGGGAATAAAATTTTTCAGCTTCTTTATTAAATTTATCTACAAAGAAGCCATATGGTGGTAAAATAATATCCTCAGATGCATTAGAATCGGAGAATAATCTAATTGCCCTATCAGTATTTTCTTTAAGATTTCTAAAACAAATGATATTTCCATGAGATTTACGCATATTATATATTCTATTTGTTCTAGAAAATGCTTGTAATAAACCATGATATTGAAGATTTTTATCTACATATAATGTATTTAAAAGTTTACTATCAAATCCAGTTAAAAACATGTCAACAACTAAAAGTAAATCAATTTCCCTATTTTTCATTCTTTTAGAAACATCTACATAGTAAGCTTTAAAATCATCAGTACTGAAATTAGTACCAAACATCTCATTATAATCATCCATATATTTATCAAGTTTATCTCGTGATAACTGTTTCTTATCAGACAAATCTTCATTATCCTTATATGAAAAGATAGTAGCAACCTTTAAATTGTGTTTTCCTTCATCTTTTTTCTTTTTAAATAAGTCATAATATTTGTGAATTACTCCACCACGTGCAACTGTAAACATTGCATTAAATTCACGATTTTTAGTTTTATTATCATAGCTTTTAATTATATAATCTACGATTTGATTAAGATACTTATCAGATTCAAAGTATTCTCTCTTATCAATTCCTTCAACTTCCAAATCAGTTTCAGTAAGCATTTTAGCTCCACCAAAATAATCAATTGAAAAACCTAAAACATTATTATCTGCAATAGCATCTTTAATTGAATATTCATGAAGTCTTTTACCAAAAATGCTTTTGGTAGTTTTTAGGCCATTGGAATTTTCTTCAAATATAGGGGTTCCAGTAAAACCAAAAGATAATGCATTATTAAAGAAATTAATAATGGATTGATGCATTTCACCAAATTGGCTTCTATGACACTCATCATAAATTAGAATAATATTTTTATCACGAATGTCTTGGAGTTTCTTCATATCCCCCCTTGTTTTAACTGCTTTTGATAATTTTTGTATAGTTGTTGTAACAAGTTTACCATTACCTGTTGTGGTTAAATGTTTAATTAAAGCACCTGTATGCTTTGTTTCATTAACACAACCATTACAAAAACTGTTAAACTCTTTATTTGTTTGAATATCCAAATCACGTCTATCAACAATGAAAAGAACCTTGTATATAGATTCATCTTCTGCTAAAAGTTGGCTTACCTTATAAGAGGTAATAGTTTTTCCACTACCTGTTGTATGCCAAATATAACCATTTTGTTTAACTTCTAATGCCTGATGTAATACTGCTTTTACAGCATATATCTGATAGGCTCTTAAAACCATTAAGGTTTTAGATGATTCATTTAAAATCATATATTTTGAAATAATTTCTGCAATATTACATTTTTCTAAAAAGGTATCTGTAAATTGGTCTAATGAATGATAATTGTTATTTTTCACATCTTTCCAGAAGAAGGTAAATTCAAAATTAAGATCATTTTTAGAACCATTTGCAAAATATTTAGTATTAACACCATTACTTATAACAAATAATTGAATATAATTAAAAAGACCACTATATGAATGAGATTTATATCTAATAATTTGATCAAAAGCCTCTTTAATATTTCCCCCTCTTCTTTTAAGTTCTATTTGAACAAGAGGTAATCCATTAATAAGAATAGTTACATCATATCTATTTTCATGAAGACCATGAACAGTGATTTGATTAGCTACTTGAAAAATGTTTTTACACCATTCTTTTGTATTTAAAAATTTAATATAAAAAGAGTCTTTATCCCTATCAACATAATATTTATCTCTTAATTTTTTAGCCTTATCAAATATACTGCCACTATCTAAGTATACCAAAATACGGTCAAATTCCACATCAGAAAAACTACAATTATTTAATTTTTCAAGTTGCAATCTGAAATTTTCTTTTAATTCATCTTCATTTTTAACATTAACATATTCATATCCATTTTCTTGCAATTGTGCAATTAAATTTTTCTCTAATGTTTCTTCACTTTGAATTGGCATTTTAATACTCCTTATTCATATAACAATACATATTATTGTTTAACTCCATAAATAAGCCATAAAAAGATAAAATTTAAATAATAAAAAAATTTTAAAATCAAATATTAATTTAATCTGAATTATATTTTAAATTTAAAAAACATTTTCACCCATATAAAAATATCTAAGTATACATTAATTTTTATGCATTATAATATTTTTAAATGTATTGATTTAATTTTATTAGAAATATTAAAAAAAATAGATAGCTTTCAATAAATGTCAATTTAATTAAGTAAATTTTTAAATAAATTAAATAAAGAAATTAATTATGAATCTAAAATTTAAATTTTAAAATGACTGTTTTATTTTTTAATTCATTATCATTGAGTAAATATTTATAGAATAGATAATTTTAAATATTCTGTTCGATGAAAAAAATAAGTCATTTTTATCCAAATTTAAAATATACTCATTTTAATCCCCAAATATAATCTATTGAATTTATTATTTAAATTTACAAATTTAACGACTATTCTCTATCATATAACTAATTTTAAAAATGCATCATTAAGAATAAAATATGATATCTTTAAAATTATAAAAAAATGAATATTAAAAATAAAAAAAAATAAAAAAAATCATACATAAGATTTTAATTTTAAAGGTTTATATCAATTGAAATTGAATTTTATTTAAAATTGATTAGTTTATTATCCAAATTTTATATTATACACAAATATTAAGAGGATTTAAATATAATATTTTAAAATATGAATGAAAAAAATTTAATTATGTTTAAGGGTGATAGTATGGATAAATTAGAAATATTAGAGGGAAGCGCTTGTTTTTTAGTCTACAACACATCAGAAACCATGACCAAAAAACAATTCAAAAGATATCTTAGAAAGGAAGGATTTAAAGAATATAAAAAATATTATACATATGATAGAGGATTTTTTTACATCAATGTTAACAATTTACGATACTCAGATGGAATATATAAAGCAGCGAACCTTGCTAATACAATAATTGATGAGAATACAAAAAATCCATTTACAATTGATGAATTTAAAATTATTTGGAAAATATTAAAAAAACATATTAATAAACCAAAATTTACAGGAAGGCTTAGCCAAGGCTGTTCTACATTTTTAATATGTGATAACTCCCTTAATAACTATGAAAATGATTTTTTAACTTTTCTTGAGAAAGAAAACTTTAAACCTATTATTGATGATAGTTATGGTGGAAGGGGATTTGTTGTATTGAATGTTGAAAGTATGGTTTATTCAACTGGAGATATGGGTGAAGCACTTATTTCAACTTTTGTAGGAAATAATTCTAATTGTGCTTTAACAATAAAAGAGTTTAAAACAATTTGGAAAATAATCAAAAAACATAAAGATGATTTTCAATTTGTTGAAAAAATAGTTAATGAATACATTGCATCAGATGATTATGATCATATTAATGAATATCGTGAAAAGATATTAACTTATGATAATAGTGATGCTGACAGAATTAATTTTAAAGTAAGTGTATTATTTTCTTTAAAAAAATATGAAGAAGCTCTTGATTTACTTTATTATGCAATAGACATCTATCCCGAAGATTATAGATTTTATAATTTTTTAGCATTTATCTGTACCGATTTATATAGAATATCAGAAGCTATCAAATATTTCAATTATTCCTTTAAATATGGGGGTTTTGATTTTAAGGGTAGAGATTTAGTATACCAATATCGAGGGAAATGTTACTTAAAAAAGGCAAGAGAAGATTTTTATATAAGAGAAGACTTAGATGAAGCTTTAAAAAGCGTAGATATATACTTAAATCAATTTCCAAATGACTATGATATTATCAGATTTAAGGATGAATTATCTCATGGATACATTGATCCCCATTCTATTCGTTTTCATGAAAAATTAATGTATTTCGAATGCAAAGCATATGAATTATATAAATTAGGATACTTAAAACAATCATTTGATGCATATGAAAATGTTTTAAAAGCTAGTGAAGATTTTAAAAATAATGTTCAGAATACTTGCTATAAATGGTACGATAAAATTTCTGAATGCGGAATAGATGAAATAAATAATTTTAAATGGTATGATGAAGTCTTATCAAAAAATTTAAAAAATTTCAAGGGAGATTATGATGAATTCTTTTTAAAACTCTTTGAAATTACACCCGAAAACATATCTTCATGCATTGATAAAGCAAAACTTTATTCAAAAATTTATCAAGCTGATTTGGCAGTTAAATACTCTAAAAAAATAGTAGAAAAATATCCTTCACATATTGAAGCAAATAAATTTTATAATTCATTGACAAAGGTAATTGAAAAAAATAAATACTTAGATGAATGTGATAAGTTTAAAAATTACAATAATATCAATGAATATATTGATGATATTATATTCTGCTTAATAAATTCTTGCGGATATAGTGAAGAGGATGCGAAACAGCTTGTAAAATCCGAAAAGGAAATGATAAAAAGAATGTATAAATCAGAAGATCCTGCAAATGATGTAGCAATGGATTTTTATCCTCTTTGTGGATGATTATAGAGTTTATGGCAATGATTAATATAAAATATAATTATATCAATATACTTAAACATAAACCCAAGTATTAAACATCACTTTCATAAAAGATTTTATAATTTTCTATATTAAATTTAAAAAAATAATAAAATTCAATGAAGTAAACCATATCTAATTGAATTTATAAAAAAAAATAGCTAATATTAGGTTAAAATTGAAATAAAAATAATAAAAAAAGATTAACTAATAATAATCATCTTTAAAGTTTATTTGGACTATATTATCAGTTAAATTGTAGTCATATGTTTTTAAATCAATAGGTTTTGTGTAAACCCTCTTGATTACATCTGCTCTTGCAGAGCCTGTAGACAGTTTCTTGGAACCTGTTTTAATAATATGAACTTTAAGGGTATAATCCTCAATCCTGATTATATCATTGGTATTAATCTCGAAATCCCTATTTAAATCAAGTTTATAGGATTTAACTTTACCCCCGAAATCAATTGATAAACCTATTCTTGCAGGTATTTCAAGTGATGTTGCCCATATAGTTTTTATATCAGAAACTAATGCAGAGTCTCTCCTTCCCTCTTTTGTTTCAATTGAATTTACTTTTACTTGGCCATCATCTGCAAGTAAAACTTCCCCACATTTTAAGACCTCATCAGGATATAACTTAATTGATGTTTTTTTAGAATTCTCATTTTCACTTACAATTAACCTACATGAGATAGGATTTCTTTGAGTAACTCTATCCTTAAATACATGCTCACATTCATTACACCTTAATAAATAATCATTAATATGCTTTGATTTTGACGAAGTTTCTTTTGATTTTAAAACCGTTATATTATCAGATCCACAAATCGGACATTCCATTTTTAATTCCCTCTAGTTGTAATAATTTTAATAAAAAATAATCATTAAAAATCTTAATTTAATTTAAAATAAATTAATAAAAAAAATCAGTAATTTTTTAATATTGAAAAGTAAAATCTATTCTTTAGATTTTAAATAATGATTTACTAAACCGCCATCTTCTAAGATTTCTAACATGAAATCCTTAAATGGTTCAAATTCAACATCCTCACCAGTAGTTTCATTTCGAATAATACCTTCACTTAAATCTACAGATACAATATCCTCATCAGATGCTTTAATATCTGCTTTAATTACTGGTAATCCTATATTTATTGCATTTCTATAGAAGATTCTTGCAAATGATTTAGCAATAATTGCATCAACACCTGCAGCTTTAATAGCTACAGGAGCTTGTTCCCTAGAAGAGCCACAACCAAAGTTTTCATCTGCAACAATTACATCTCCTTTTTTAACATTATGTGTAAAATCAGGTCTTTCTCCCTCCAATACATGTTCTGCTAAATCTTCAGGATTAAATGTTCTAAGATATCTACCTGGTATGATTAAATCAGTATCTATATTTTCACCAAATGTCCATACTCTTCCTTGAATTTTTTCCATTGTTATCACAAAAAATAATTTTCAATACTTAATATATTATTTTTCATTAAGTATAATCTTTTAGTTATATGTATTTTATATTTAAAAACTTATTGTTTTATAAAAAATATAAGACAAGTGAAAATTTTATAAATTAAAATCTTCATAAAGAAGGTTTAAATCTAGTCAGTTTTAAGATATTTAAATAAGATGGTTTTATATAAAAAATTAGATTCATACAAAGGAATTTAAAAATAAAACTTTAATTTCCCATATAACATTCAATTTTGAACTATGAAATTAACTAAAACAATCAAATTACCATGCAGAAAAAACTTAACTCCAATATTTAATCTAAACCTAAAACTAATAATTACTAACTATAAAAGAAAATAAGTTTAATCCTTACTAATTTACTGAGCCTAAAACTAATTAAATTATTATGTAGAAAAGACCTAATATTTAATCTTAACTTAAATTACTAATTTAAAAGAAACTAAGTCCAAACCTTATTAATCTAATCTAAACCTAAAACTAATTAAAACAAGAGTAAACCTAAAGTTAACTAAGTAGAAAAAGGATTATTTAATTAATCTAATATTACATAGATTAAATTATATCACGATTATAATAGTGCAACCATTATACCCTTTTTATGTGAAGACTTATTTTTCAATAATTTGATGACCAAAGTTCTGAGCCTTACATACAAAGTATGTATCTCCTTCCTCTTCATTAAGATAGTCTGCAGTAGCCTTTACAATATCTTTATTTTCTTTATCAAAAATAGTATAAATTGCAGGTCCAAATGAACTCATACCCACACCATATGCTCCATTATCACGCATATATTTCATTAAATTTAAGAACTTAGGTGGTTGTAAACTAACCTCCACCTTTTTAAATCCCCTACATTGTATTTGATCTATGCAGGAACCAAATTCATATATATTATGTTCAAGCATGAAAGGAATTAAATTCATAAAGATAATATGAGACATTTGTTCTACTTCACTTTTATTTATAGGACAATTAGCTTGGAAAATATTAACCTCTTTTTTACCATTAATATGTTCTGTATTAGTAGGTATTGTAACTAAAATATCCCAGTCTTCTGGAAAATCATAATGTCCTAAAAGTTGTGGTGGTCTAACATTTGATGCTGATGAAGGCAAGAAAGATTCTTTCTCTTTAAGACTATGGCCCCCATCTACAATAAATCCACCATAATCAAATGAAAAGGTACCAATTCCTGATGTGCCCCCTCTACCCACTACACTAGCCAATTGAACTGAGTCCTCATGAATACCTTTCATCTCAGTTATAAGTTTACCTGTAGCTAATGCTGTCTGAGTTCCTGATCCTAATCCTGAATGTGGAAGACAAGCTTTTTCAACTTCAAAATTGAATCCCTCATCAATTCCATAATATTTACGAATTCTATCAGCAGATGTTACAATCTTCTCTTTACATTCCGGTTTTATCTCTTCATCTATATCCTCACAAAAATCAACTTTAATATCCTTTGTATCGGATTCTTCCCCTTTTATTATAAAGTTTGGTTGATCTATAGTAAGCCCAATTCCTCCGTCAATTCTACCATATGCACCACTCATATCTATAAGACACATATGGAGACGGGAAGGCGTCTTAATTATCATTTTAAGTGTCCCCAATTGTTTTTTTAGATAAAATAAATCAACATTTAAACAAATTTTTAAATCGATTAAAAAAATTTTAAATTAAATTTAATTTTACTAATCTTTAATAAGTTTTAATGAAACTTATTATTAAAGTTTTCTAAATGACTTTTTTATTAAAACTACAAAATTTTGTTTATAACATATAAAACAAATTTATTAGAACTTGTTTAATTATTTAAAAAAAAGTTAATGTACAGTCATTTAAATAAAAACGTTTAAAAGGAAAAATAAGTAAAATAAAGACGATGAAAAAATTTTAATTAAAAAGTTCTAAAATAAGTGAAAACTTGATTGAATAAATTAAAAACTAATTGAATTGGAAAAAATAGAAAATTAAAATTGAAAT